>DATIWA010000483.1:0-4207 GCA_035465515.1 Candidatus Limnocylindrales bacterium
GGGGGTTTCCATTGTCAGCGCCGTTCTGATGCAGGAATACCTGGTTGCGTGCGTGGTCATTCTCATGCTTTCCGGGGGCCAGGCGCTGGAAAACTATGCGCTGCGCCGCGCGTCTTCAGTGCTGCAAACGCTTGCCCGGCGAATGCCGACCGTCGCGCACGTGGTGGAAAACAGCAGTCACAAGGACATTCCGGTGGCGGAGGTCCGTCCGGGAGACACGCTGCTCGTTCTGCCGCATGAAATATGTCCGGTGGATGGCGAGGTGATTGAGGGGTACAGCCGGATGGATGAGTCCTTCCTGACAGGCGAACCCTTTGAGATGTCCAAGGCACCGGGCGCGCGGGTGATTTCCGGCGCGATCAACGGGGATGCGATGTTGAAGATTCGCGCGCTGAAGCCGGCGGAAGAGTCACGCTACGCGCGCATCCTGCATGTGATCCAGGAGACGGAGCAGCATCAGCCGGAGATTCGGCGCGTGGGCGACCGACTGGGTGCGTGGTACACGCCTCTGGCGCTGGCGATTGCGGCGCTGGGCTGGCTGGGAAGCGGCAATCCGGAGCGGTTTCTGGCCGTGGTGGTAATCGCCACGCCCTGCCCGCTGCTGCTCGCCATTCCGGTGGCGATTTTGGGAGGCATCTCGCTGGCGGCGCGGCGCGGGATCGTGGTGCGTAACGCCGCCGTACTGGAACAGATTGATGCCTGCCGCGTATTCATCTTTGACAAAACCGGGACATTGACCTACGGGCGTCCGGCCCTTACCGGCATGGAGCTCTTTCATGGATTTGAAGAAGAAGAGGTCCTCTCACTGGCGGCGAGCGTGGAGAAGTATTCGCGGCATCCTCTGGCGCGCGGAATACTGGCCGTGGCAGAACAGCGGAAGATCAGCCTGCTAACGCCAAAAAACGTGACAGAGGTCCCCGGGCACGGCTTGCGAGGCGCCGTGAGCGGCAAGGACGTGCATATTACAGGCCGCGGAAAAGCGGAAGCCGTTTATGGGCCTCTTCCGCATTTGCCGGCCGCGGCAAGCGGCTTGGAATGCCTGGTCTTTATTGATGGCATTCTGGCGGCGGCGTTGCGCTTCCAGGATGAGCCCAAGCAGGAGAGCTCGCCATTCATCGGCCACCTGCGGCCGCGCCACCGCGCGCAAAAGGTGGTGCTGCTCTCCGGAGACAAAGAGAGTGAAGTAAAGCACATGGCGCGGCTGGTGGGGATACGGGAAATCTACGCCAGCCAGAGCCCGGAGGAGAAGCTGGCATTCGTGCGCAAGCATACCTCGCAGACCAAGACTCTGTTTGTCGGCGACGGCATCAATGACGCTCCGGCCATGCTGGCGGCGACGGTGGGCGTAGCGCTGGGTGGGACGAGCGAGGCGATTTCCGAAGCCGCCGATGCCGTGGTGCTGGATTCCTCGCTGCGGAAAATCGATGAACTGATGCACATTGGCCAGCGCATGAAGAGAATCGCGCTGCAAAGCGCGGCGGGCGGCATCCTGTTGAGCGCGGGCGGCATGATCGCGGCGGCCTTCGGATATCTTTCACCCCTGAACGGGGCCGTGGCCCAGGAGGCGATTGACCTTGCCGCAGTTCTTAATGCTTTACGAGTAACTTTTAAGCGAAGCGACCTTGCTGATTTTTAACTGTTTTCCGAGGCCGAGGTGCAAAACAGGGCAAAGATACAACGACGACGCGCGGCAACTCTCATAAATGCTTTCAAGCAAATACAAAATCGGATACTATGTGTCGCGTGACTCCCTGGATCAAGCGCGCCATGTGGCTGGTGGTGATCTATGGCATTCTGCATCTGTTGATCTCGCCGCTTCCGGAGCTGAATGCATTCTCGGGGAAGTCCATGCCTGACCACTACGTATTCGTGACGTATTTTCTGCTGGATTTATTCTTTCTAACCTTTTTTGTGGTTCCGGGTGTTCCCGGCCCCGGCCGTTCTCTCTCGATCAGCGTTCTGAACAAGATCTGCCTGAGGCTGTGATAAGCCCGGCTATCTCGCAATTTGTCCGTTGCATCCTCTTACAAGATGCGGAGTACCTTGCAAGGCTGGTTCCAGCTTCAGGATGCAGTGGGCCGTGGGACGCCCGGCGCGGGCAAGCAGAGGACGAGAAGAGGTGCAGCAGACCATGAGTTACCTACGAAAATTACTGGAAGGAGCAACGGTGCTCCCGTTTGTGAGGCTGCCGCTCGCCGGCAGGCCGCTGAGTCCGGAACTTCAGCTTCGCCATGACCTGGTGGATTTCGGCAGAATGCTGCACCACCAGGGCTTTGTCGCGGCCACGGACGGCAATCTTTCCGTCCGCATGGACGACGACCGGATCATGATCACGCCGACCGGAGTCAGCAAAGGCATGATGCGCCCGGAAGAGATGGTGATCGTTGACATGCAGGGCAAAAAGCTGAGCGGCGACTGCAATCCCTCCAGCGAAATCACCATGCACCTGACGATCTACCGCATGCGCCCGGAAATCGGCGCGGTGGTGCACGCTCATCCCTGCACGGCAACCGCGTTTGCGTCCGCCGGGCTGGCGCTGGACGAGCCCCTGTGTTCCGAGATTGTGATCACGCTGGGCGCGGTGCCCCTGGCGCCCTACGCCACCACCGGCACCATGGAACTGAGCGATTCATTGCGGCCCTTCATCCCCGACCACGACGCCATCCTCATGGCCAATCATGGCGTGGTGACCTATGGCAGCGACATACGACAGGCCTATCTCCGCATGGAAGCCGTGGAGCACTACGCCAAAATCGTTCTGGCAGCACGCCAGCTCGGCTGCACGCGGTCCTTGAATGAGCAACAACTGGAAAAGCTGTTTGAAGCGCGCTCGCGCTACGGCAAAAACGGGAATGGAAACGGCCACTCCTACTAGAGAGTGTCTCCAAAATGAGAGTCAACTGATTCATCCTCCGCTAGGGCCGGCGATTTTTGCGCTGCCTTCCCCGCCTTTTCCACAAAACCTGTCCCGGAGTGAATTTACCAGCCAGGTGGGCGATAAATCTGTTTTATACTGCGCCACCCATGGTCCCTCATATCTGGCCCATCATGATCGCAGCGATCGCCGTCGTGATTTTCGTCGCCGCCTTTGCCTCATACCGGCGGCGCAGCGCCATCCAGCAGTTTGCTTTCGAGCATGGCTTTGAATACCGGAAAAGCGGCACGGCCGACTTGCTGGGCGTAAAGGAAGCCTCTTTTTACAACCAGTACAACTTCTACTACAACATCGTTTCGGGAACTTTCTGGGCAGGGACGCTTCGGGAAGCCGACTCCGGGCTGGAGCCGGGCGGCCCGGCGGCGCCAATACCCTTCATTTATTTTGAGCAGTCAACCAACAGGCACAACGACCGGCAGGTGATCGAGTCGTTTGTGCGTTTCCAGGTCCCGGAAAAGCCCGCCGGAATCGCCAGCGATTTCACGCCCTTTGAAAAGATGTACTACTCCACGGAAAGGCTCGACGACAAAATCTTCGTATGGGAGCAGGACAAATGCTGCCCGGCAGACGCCATAGGCGACTTTCTCCGCTTGGCCTACTTTGCATGCCGCGGGCTGATCGAATGGTGAGAGGTCCCGAAAGCGGCCTGACCGCGCCGGACCCCCGGGACCATAAAAGAACACAAAGACCATAAAGTTGTGCGATGATGCGACAAGGCACCGAAGGGTGAAACAGCGATTTCGCGTTTTTGAACGAAGGCGATCTTTTTCGCCGTGAAAGGCCGGGGCCATGAAGCTGGGAACGACTTTTATCTACTGGCTGGCAGCAATCCTGCCTGCGCTTCCATACGTGATCCTGTATCTGGCTTACCGCCGCACCTTGCAGGGGAAAAAGCTGACCGTACAGCAGGTGATGGTGCGCCAGAATGTATTCACATCCTATCTGAGCGCATTCGGCAAGTCTGACGCGGCAAGCGGCAAACCGCTCACACCGCAGGACGTGGTGGAAACGCTCTTCAATCTCTATTACCACTGGGGCAGCTACGCTTTTGGGATCGCCTTGAACGTGGTGATCACCACCATCATGAGCGGCGCGATCCTCAGCCAGGCGGGCGTGCCGCTTGGCCTGCCGCCGGCGTTGTACACTCTGGCGCAAAGGCTGCTGCCCACTGCTGCATTTGGCTTTGCCGGAGCTTACATCTGGAACCTCTATGACCTGGTGAACCGTTACCGGGGAGTGGACATCACTCCGGCGTCGTTCCAGTTCTCGTGG
>DATIWA010000484.1:0-5858 GCA_035465515.1 Candidatus Limnocylindrales bacterium
TCATGAACTTTCCCGCCAGGCCGGCATGCCAGCTGGTTCCGCAGGCGGCGATGTTCAGCTTTTCCATGGTGCGGAACTGCTCCTCTGAGATTTCCATCTCGTCGAGGAACACTTCGCCGGAGTCCTGGGAAACACGGCCCAGCGCGGTTTCCCGCACCGCGCGCGGCTGCTCGTAGATTTCCTTGAGCATGAAATGCTTGAACCCGCCCTTTTCCGCCATGATCGGGTCCCAGCTTACGTGCTGCACTTCGCGCACCACCGGCTTGCCTTCAAAGTCCGTCACCTGCACGCCCGCCGGGGTCACCACAGCCATGTCGCCGTCATGCAGGAAGAAGAGATCGCGCGTGTGATAGAGAATCGCCGGAACGTCGGAGGCGACAAAGTATTCGTCATTGCCCAGCCCGATCACCGCGGGAGGGCCATTGCGCGCGGCCACGATCTTGTTGGGCTCGTCCTGGGAAATCACCGCCAGCGCAAATACTCCCGTAAGCTGCTGCACCGTCTTGCGCACCGCCTCTTCCAGGGTGGGACGGTGCCCGTTGGACTTGTGAAAGAAATACTTCTCCACCAGGTGCGCGATCACCTCCGTGTCCGTCTCGGTGGAAAATTTATGGCCTTCCTCAATCAGCTTTTTCTTGAGCGGGAGGTAATTCTCAATGATGCCGTTGTGCACCACCACGATCTTGCCGGTGCAGTCACGGTGGGGGTGGGCGTTCTCTTCCGTGGGGCGGCCGTGTGTGGCCCAGCGCGTATGCCCGATGCCGTAGGTGCCGTCCAGCGGCTTGAGCCGAATGACCTCTTCCAGGTTGCGCAGCTTGCCTTCCGCCCGACGTATCTGAAGTTCGCCATTGTCGGCGTTGCCGGCCACGGCGATCCCCGCGGAGTCATACCCGCGGTATTCCAGCTTCTTCAGCCCGTCAATAATGACCGGGACAACACGCTTTTTGCCCACATACCCAACAATTCCGCACATAATCAAACCTGCTTTGCTTCGTGAACTGCCGCCAGGAACAGACTATTGGACGATTTTCGCTGGATTCGGATTCATTCCACTGCGACGCCCGAAACCAGCCCGCGACGATCTTTTGCCATCAATGGCAGGGTTTTCCGGGAGGCCGCGGTTGTCCTGACGGCCGCAGCGGCCCTTGCCTTCGCCATCACTGCGATGCCGCGCGGTTCCGGCGATTTTATTCCTCAATCCGATAGCTGAACTCTTCAATGACCGGATTGGTCAGCACTTCCCGGGCGATGCGCTCAACCTCGGCTTTGGCGGCTTCCTTCTCCAGCCCGCCGTCAAGCGCGATTTCAAAAAACTTGCCTTGACGCACCCCGCCCACTCCCTTGTATCCCATTTTCTTGAGCGCGCCTTGAATGGTCTTGCCCTGCGGATCCAGGACGGTGGTTTTCAGCATGACGGTAACGTAGGCTTTCATGGGAATGCTTTGATTATAGCTGACCAGCAACGGCCTCAGCCGGGCGGAGTGACCTTTGCCGCGCTCCCGCGTCCAAAGCCTATCGAGCGATTAACCGATGATCCACTGGAACCGATTTCTTTCACTCGCGCTCATTCTCGCCGTGCCGCCTCTCGTCGCGCAGGCCGGCGCACCGCGTCCCGACTCCGGCGGCGTGGCCCTGATTGGCGACTGGCACGGCGAGTCCGTGTGCCTGGTCAAACCCAGCGCCTGCCATGACGAAGAAGCGCTCTACCACATCAGCGCTCTGCCCTCCAGGCCAGGACGGTTCTCCGTGCGGGGAGATAAGATCGTGAACGGCAAGCCCGAATTCATGGGAACGCTCGAGTGCGACTTTGACGCGCGCGCGGGAATCCTTCACTGCGACTTCGCAAAAGGCTTCCTCAATCTGGCGCTGTCGCATAACCGGCTCCAGGGCAGCATGTATCTGCCCGATAAGACGCGCTGGCGGGATATCAGCCTGACAAAAGTTAAGCCATAGCGCAGCAAAAAGCCCCTGCTGCCGCAGGGGCCTTTCGTTTAAAGATTCGGGTTCTTTCTTCTTACGCCCGGCCTACGCCCAGGTATTCAAAGCCCATGGCTTTCATGCGGGGACCGTCCAGCAGGTTCTTGGTATCAATCACCACCGGCCGACGTATGATGCGGCGAATGCGATCGAAGTCCAGCGTGCGGAACTCGGGCCAGCCTGTGCCGAGGACCAGTGCGTCGGCTCCTTCCGCCACCGAATAGGCCGAATCGCAGTAGCGCACGTTTCCTGTCAGCTCCTGCTGCGCGTCGGGCATGGCAATGGGATCGTAGGCCTTCACGTGCGCTCCGCTCTCCATCAGCGCCCGCGCCAGCCGAATGGACCCCGAACTGGCCACGGAATTGGTGTTTGGCTTAAAGGCCAGACCCAGCAGCCCCACCTGCTTGCCGGAAACCGTTTCCAGCACTCCGTTGATCTTGGTCATGATGCGCGAGCAAAACTCGCGATTGACCTCGCGCGCCGCGGTCAGGATCTTCAGCGATACGCCCGAGCCATTGGCCAGGTTGGCCAGCGAGTCCATGTCGGACTCGGTAAAGCTGCCGCCCAGCGAACCAGGTTGCAGGCAGCGCGGGGCAATGCGTTTGTCCAGGCCGAGCGCCATGGCCAGGTCCACGGCATCGGCATTGATGCGCTCGCAGAGATTGGAAAGCTCGTTGATGAATGAAACCTTGGTGGCCAGGAAGGCCGTGGAGGCTTCGCGCACCAGCTCCGCCGTCTCGTGCGTGGTCACAATCACCGGCACTCCGCGCATCACCAGCGGCCGGTACAAGGCCTTCAGCGCGCTTACCGCCGCAGTCGAAGTGGTTCCCAGGACAATGCGGTCCGGCCAGTTGAAATCTTCCACCGCGCAGCCTTCCGACAGGAAGACCGGGTGCGAAACCACCGTCATCTGCTTTCCAGCCGCCTTCAGCCGCTCTTCAATCCGCCGCGCCGTTCCCACCGGCACCGGCGTGATCAGCACCAGCACCTGCCCGTGCACGCTGTAATCCGCGATCTCCATGGAGATGGCTTCAATGTCTTTGTTTGAATCTTCCGCCAGATAGATAATTTCGGCCCGCTGCACCATGGACTCAAGGTGAGTGGAATACATCAAGCGTCCGGCCCGCACGCCCCGCCGGACAATGTCGCTTAAGTTCTTCTCGTGAAATGGCAAAATGCCGCTGGCCAGCAGGGTGGTATTGACTGAATCGCTGCCGTAAGCGGTGACCGGGACTCCGAAATCTGCGAGACATGCGGCTACCACGGTGCCCAAATACCCGCACCCGTACACACCAATCTGCATAAAAGAGGCTCCTGGAGAAAAAGCAGCCGCCGGTGACTCGGGGGAGTGAGGGATTCACCAAAGCTGCTTTTGTTTGTTCTACTTAGGGCGAATGTGATTAAAGCTCTTTACTTAGTACATGCGCAACCAGGAATTGGGCCATGTACTGAAAATCAGTACATGTACGACCGAGCGGCCGTTGACAGCACTTCCAGAGGTGTCGGTTGTTGTGCCTCGCCGGCTTGCGATCAGCGGGTCAATCCTGCCTGATGCCGACCTCCGGCTCCTGTACCCCGCCGCCATGCCAATGTTGCAGCGAGCGGACGTTAATCTCATTGCGTTGCAGCGCGGCAATGCCTTCCGCCGCGGCCCTGGCCGCCGCCAGCGTGGTAATCGTCGGGACGCGGTTGGTCACGGCAGCCCGGCGGATGGCCTTCTCGTCAAACCAGGGGTCCTGGCCGTGCGGCGTGTTCACGATCAACTGCACGCGGTCTCCCTTGATCAGGTCCACCACGTTGGGCCGGCCTTCCTTCACCTTGTAAACGCGCTCCACCGTCAGTCCCGCTTTCTCCAGCCGGTCGGCGGTGCCGTGCGTGGCCACCAGGCTGAAGCCCAGTTCGATGAAGCGGCGCGCCAGCTCAATTGACTTCACTTTGTCGCGGTCCGTCACACTGATAAACACCGTACCATGGGTGGGCAGAGATTGGCCCGCGGAAATCTGCGCTTTGGCGAAGGCCTCTCCGAAAGTTTCCGCCGACCCCATCACCTCGCCGGTTGACTTCATCTCCGGTCCCAGCACGGTGTCCACTCCCGGAAACTTCGACCACGGAAACACCGGCGACTTCACGAAGTATCCCGCGCCGGTGGCCAGATCCCGGCCTGCTGCCGCATGTTCCGGCAGGAACTCATGGAGCTTGCGGCCGGTCATCAGACGGGCCGCAATCTTGGCCAGCGGCACTCCCGTGGCCTTGGAAACATAAGGCACGGTGCGCGAGGCGCGCGGATTCACCTCGATGACGAAGACCTTTTCGTTCTGGATTGCGTACTGCACGTTCATCAGCCCGACCACTTTCAGCGCCCGCGCCAGCTTGAAGGTGTAATCGCGGATGGTGTTCAGGACTTTTTCCGGCAGGTCCACCGAGGGCAGCACGCAGGACGAATCGCCGGAGTGAATGCCCGCCTCTTCGATGTGCTGCATGATTCCGGCAATCACCACGTCTTCGCCGTCGGAAAGCGCGTCCACGTCCACCTCAACCGCGTCTTCCAGGAAATGGTCAATCAGCACGGGGCGCTCCTGCGAATACTCCACCGCTTCTTTCATGTAGCGGATCACGCTGTCATCGTCGTAGGCGATGACCATGGCCCGTCCGCCCAGCACGTAGGAAGGCCGCACCAGCACGGGATACTGCACTCTGTTCGCTCCCGCCACCGCTTCTTCCACGCTGGTGGCCAGCGCTCCCGGCGGCTGCGGGATGTTCAATTCCTCCAGCAGTTTCCCGAACCGCTTGCGGTCCTCCGCCAGGTCAATTGACTCGGGAGAGGTGCCGATAATCGTCACGCCCGCCGCTTTCAGCGGCAGCGCCAGATTCAGCGGAGTCTGCCCGCCGAACTGCACAATCACCCCGATCGGCGCTCCGCCCTGCAACTCATGCTGGTAGACCGCCAGCACGTCTTCGAAGGTCAGCGGCTCAAAGTAAAGCCGGTCGCTGGTGTCGTAATCGGTGGAAACCGTCTCCGGATTGCAGTTGACCATGATGGTCTCATAGCCGTCATCGCGCAGGGCAAAGGCCGCATGGCAGCAGCAGTAATCGAACTCAATGCCCTGTCCAATGCGGTTCGGGCCGCTGCCCAGGATGATGATCTTCTTCTTTTCCGTGGGCGTCGCCTCGTCCTCCTGCTCATAGGTCGAGTAAAGGTACGGCGTGTAGCTCTCGAATTCGGCCGCGCAGGTGTCCACCAGCTTGTACACCGGGCGGACTCCGTGCGCTTCGCGCATGCCGCGTACCGTTGCGGCGCTGGTCTTCAGCGTCAGCGCCAGTCTTTCGTCGGAAGCGCCCATGCGTTTCGCCTCGAGCAGCAGGTCCGGCGGCAGCGACTCAGGCGTAAATTGCTCAACTTCCTTCTCCATCTCGGCGATGGCCCTCATCTGGTAGAGAAACCAGGGATCAATGGCCGTCATCTTGTGCAGTTCCTTCACCGTCATGCCCTGGTGAAGAGCGTACCGGATGTAGCTCAGGCGCTCCGGATGCGGCGTGACCAGCCGGTGCGTCAGGATGCGCGGTTCAATCTTTTCCGTGCCCAGCTTTTTGCCCGTCTCCAGCGACCGGACTCCCTTCATCAGCGCCTCTTTGAAGGTCCGGCCCATGGCCATGGCTTCGCCCACTGATTTCATCTGCGGGCCCAGCGACTCGTCGGTTCCGGGAAATTTTTCAAACTGCCATTTGGGAATCTTCACCACCACATAATCAATGGTCGGCTCAAAGCAGGCAGGCGTCTTCAGCGTGATGTCGTTTGGAATCTCATCCAGCGTGTAGCCCACCGCCAGCTTGGCCGCAATCTTGGCGATGGGGAACCCCGTGGCCTTGGAGGCCAGGGCCGA
>DATIWA010000485.1:0-1539 GCA_035465515.1 Candidatus Limnocylindrales bacterium
CCTTGTCGCGCACCGCCTGGCAATACTCCTTCTTGTTGGTGCAGAGCGGCGCCGCGCCGGCGTAGTACCCCCCGGCCTGAATCAACTGGGCAGAGTTGCTCGTGTCGCAAGCGCGGGCTTTCAGATCCTGTTTCGCACCGGCTGCGAGCTGGCGGCTTTGCGCGGCCTGAGCCTGAGCCGCCCGGGCAACCTCTTCAGAGTCGCAGCTCCCGCCCACGCGCTTGCCGCTGCTGTTCATGCTCATCTCGCCACCCTTTCCACTGCTCATTTGCATCGTGGTCTTGAAGCTGTTGGCGTCATGGGTGGTTTCGCCGGATACTTTCATCTTGTCGCCGCGATTGTTGACGCACGTCCCCTTGAACTTGACGGTATTGCCGGAGTGCTGGACGTCGGTGAACGTGCAGTTGCTGTCCTTGCCCTGCGTGCGACTCGGGTCGCTCTCCCCCCCTTTGGGTATGCACACCTTCGATTTTTGTGCAGGCATGGCCACCGGCATGCCCGGCAGGTCCATCCTTGAAGTGACTTCCCAGTATTCTCCGGGCGCCGCGTGGGCATTCAGGGAAAACGCCGCGAACGCAAGCCCGGCGCTGATAAATAGATTACGTTTCATGATTTCATCTTCCTCTTGTTCTCTCGTTATTGAAACTGGTGTCATCCGTGACGGCATGACGCTGTCCATCCGCTCCTGTTTGACGCGAGGCGGCATCACCGATGCTCACGCCCGGCAGACCTGCTGCTAGTGCGGGCCGGGAGCGGGCGGGCGCGCAATCGATTGCTGTCCGGAGGCGCCGCCACTGACATAGCCGCCCGTATTCCGGCTGCTATCCCACTCCACCCGGATTCCGGCCGGCACGTATTCGTAGCCAATCTTTACAAAGCCGATCTCGATCTGGTCTACAGGATCAGAGTTGTTTTGACCCCCGACCCATCCGGACTGGAAGGAATTTATGGTGACGTCGGAGAGCGACCATCTGTGTATGGGCGCGGCTGCCCCGGAAGCATCGGAACCGGTACATTCCAGCACGGCCTGCCTCGAGTATCCGTTGTTGGCCACCAGCAGCATGAGTGCCGGGCTTGCCTTGCCAGCCCGCATGGAAGCGCGGAGATAGTCCATCTGCGCCCGGCCCCCGGTGCCGCCGCGGCGCTCACCCGACGATGCAGGATGGACATTCTTCTCCTCCCAGGAATAGGCGGTAATCTCGATGGCGTGCGGATGGAGTCGTTGGGCAGACCCGCCGTCCACGCCCTCGATTTGCAGGAAGCAGTTTTCGAAGGCACGGGCGTCCCTTGCATAAGGCAATGCAAGCGGCACACAAATCAGCGCCGCCAGTGATGCGTGCGCCAGTCCATTAGAGGTTAGTCTACGTGTTCGCATTTTTCTCCTTCCTTTCAGTAAGCCCCCGAGCCGAAGCATGAACCGTGACCGGCCGGGTGGCCGTTCGTCCTCCTCGGCTGCCCCTGCACCCGTAAGGCAAAGCCGGGATCCGCCTAGTTGCGCACCATTCCGCCGGTATAGTCTTTGCACGATCCGAAGGAAGC
>DATIWA010000486.1:0-4170 GCA_035465515.1 Candidatus Limnocylindrales bacterium
CGCCAGCGCAGATGACCTAAAGACAGCGGCAATGTCCTAAAAGCGCGTGACTTCCGTAAAGTTGAAGTCCCGCACCTTCATGGCGGGCGCCACCATGTCAAAGGACTCTTCTCCGCTGGAGCGCACCGCCCGGCCCATGGCCTCGACGCCATTCAGCATGTCAATCAGGCTCTGGTTGAAGCGGAAATTGCGAATGCCGCCCTTCACCTTTCCGTTCTCCACCAGGAATGTGCCGTCGCGAGTCATGCCGGTGAGGATCTTTTCGTAAGGATCCACCTCGCGGATGTACCAGAGGCGCGTGATCAGGATGCCGCGCTCGGTGCCTCCGACCATCTGCTCTACCGTCTGCTCATTGCCGGGCGTAATGAAGACGATGTTGACCGGCGCTTCTCCCATTTCATTGGGCAGCGGAAAGCCGTGGCCGGTGACAGTGATCTCGCCCACCGCACCCGCATATTCGGATTTGCGCATCCTCTCCGCGGTGCCGCGGGCGTATACCAGTTTTTGCACCACCCCGTTCTCCACCAGCATCACCTTTTGCCGCGGCATGCCTTCGCCGTCAAACGGGGTATTTGATTGCAAGGGATGATAGACGTCATCCACGATGGTGATGTTCTCGCCGAACAGCTTTGTCCCAATGCGGTTGTTGAGAAACGAGCGCTGGTCCAGGATGGCCATGCCGCCAAAGTCCCAGAACATGAAACCGACCAGATCCAGCACCGCCGCAGGCTCGAGTATGACTGTGTACTTGCCCGGCGGCAGTTCCCGGGGATGACGCGAGTTCCTGGCTTTCTGCGCGGCGACCTCTCCCAACAGCACAGGGTCAACGTTGGCAACGTCAGGCGAATTGGCTTTCTGCCAGCCGGAAGAATCGTCCGCCAGCATGGTGATGGAAACCTCTGCCGATGTCTGCCGGTGGTAGCGGCTGAGACCGTTGGAATTGATAATGGCTTCGACGTGCCGTGAGCTCGAGTAAATTCCCGCGGTGACCAGTCCATTCTTCTTCGCTACCGCCACGATCTTGCCCACGGCATCGGCACGATGGGCCGGAGTAATGGCGGCGGTTGAGTCAAACCAGCGCGAGGGCGCCGCCACCGCGCCTGGAGCTTCGTCCGGTCTGGCCATGGGCAGGCGCTCCGGGTCGGGATCCTGGACCCGGGCCATGCTCTCGGCCGCCTGCACCGCGCGTTTGAGGCTTTCGTCATCAAAGCGGTTCGTAGTGGCACGAGCGGTTTTGCCGTCAAACGCAACACGGATGGAAGCCACTTCATTCAGCTCGCTTACATTCTGGTGGATGGTGTTGTTGGCGAAGCGAGTGAGGGAGTAGTCGGTGGAAGAAAACAGAATTTCCAACTCTGCAACGGAGGAGAACTTCTTAACTTTGCCGAAAATTTGTTGAGCTCGATCCTGGTCCAGCATTCGATTCGTCTCCGTGTCTCCATGGTGGGACATCAGTTCCCTTTGTAAGCGGTCCCAACCTTCACCTTGAGAAAGCGCGCCGGCGCCGCGCCGTGTCCGGTGCCCATGGTCTGCATCGGCTGGCCTTTTCCGCAGTTGGGCGTGCCCCAGAGCGTCCACTGGTCGCGCGAGCATATGGCGTCCATGGAATTCCAGAACTCGGTGGTGATGCCCGAATAGGATGGGTTCTTGAACATGCGGCCCAGCTTCCCGTCCTTGATTTCCCAGGCGATTTCCGTCCCGAATTGAAAGTTATAGCGTTTGTCATCAATGGACCATGAGCGGTTGGTCTGCATGTAAATGCCGTCGTCAGTGTCCGCGATGAGCTGATCGAAGGTGAGCGGCTGCTCGCCGGGAAGAATGCTGATGTTGGTCATGCGAATCAATGGAATGCGGTTCCAGCCTTCGGCGCGCATCGTCCCATTGGAGCGGTCCTCGCCAATGGCTTCCGCCGTTTCGCGCGAGGAGATGTACCCGGTGAACAAGCCATTCGTAATGATGGGAGTGCACTGCGCGGCAACGCCTTCGTCGTCATAGGCGAACGTGCCCAGTCCCGGGCCATGCTGCTCCGTGGCATCGGCAACCACGTTGACCAGATCGCTGCCGTAACGCAAGGTGCGCAGCTTATCGAGCGTGAGGAAAGAGGTCCCCGCAAAGTTCGCTTCCATGCCCAGCACGCGGTCCAGCTCAATGGGATGGCCGATGGACTCATGGATCTGCAACCCAAGCTGGGAAGAATCCAGCACCAGCGTCATGGTCCCCTGCGGGCACTGCTCTGCCCTGTGCAGGGCGACTGCCTGCTCGCCGACGCGCCGCGCATTCGCCACCAGGTCCAATTCGTCAACCAGCTCATAACCTTTGTTCTGAAACTGCCCGCCAACTGAGTTGGGATAGGACCGCTTCTGGATCTCCGTTCCCTGGAACGAATATGCGACAAAACCGGCGCCGGTGCTGACCCTGGTCTGGTGAATGTCAGAACCTTCACTGGAATAGAACCATTGCTCATACCGGCCCAGATGCAGGTTGCTCTCCGCCAGGGTGACCCCTTGAACAGAAAGCAATTCGCGGTCAATGTTTATCAGCAGGTCAAGGTTCTGCTCGATGGACGTGGTAAAGGGATCGATCTTGTAAGTCGAAGCCCACTCAATCTTCACCGCCGCCTCCGGCGCCAGGCGGATAGGATGCTCCTTCACCTGGGCCGACGCGCGCGCGATCTCAACCGCTCTGGCGGCGGTATCTTCGACGGCGTCCCGGCGAAGGTCGTCCGTGGAGGCAAAGCCCCATGACTCGTTGACGAGGACGCGGATGCCGGCGCCGAGGGATTCAGAACTGGCGGCATGGCCGACTTTTCCGTTCTTGGTGGCCAGCGAGCGCTGGCGGTGGTCAACGATACGGGCGTCAACATACGTGGCGCCGCGCTGCGTTGCGGTGTTCATGGCCCAATCAGCTATCTGCTTCATGCTCATAACAACTTTCCAATGGCCGGCGTCAGCAGCCTCAATCGGCCCGAGCGCCAGCTTTCGATGATAAATGATTTCCGGGTCCCGGGCCTTTTGAGCCTAAACTAGTGCTGTGTCCCGAAAACCCGCGCTCATCAAGGTCGTGAACCTCGAAGAAGGGCTGCCTACAGTGGAGCGGGCACGGCTGCGGATGGAGCATGAATTGGAGGCCGCTCGCCAGGAACGTTTTACGGCGGTCAAGCTGATCCACGGCTACGGCTCTACCGGAGCTGGGGGCGCTTTGCGTCTGGAACTTCAGAAGGATTTGCGCAGGGCCGCGCGCGCCGGCTCCATCAAGGCGTTCGTCGCGGGCGAAAACTGGCGCATCTCGGACGAGATTTCCTGGGACCTGCTCAAGAAATTTCCGGAATGGAAGCAGGATTCAGACCTGGGGAAGAACAACCGCGGCATCAGCCTTGTCCTCTTGTGACCCAAAGCAGACCCGCCATTTCCTGGCCTTAGATCAACCGGGGCTTTAATGTTCCACTGTGATTTCTGCGAAAAGGTTACTAATGTCATCTACCCCTGGATCCTGGGGTTGTACTACCTTATCGGCATCGGGTACATGTACTTCTGGAAGCGAAAGGCTGGTGCAGTAAGCAGTTATGACGGATACAGCGATTCGAGAAGCAGACCACGCATTCAGCAAACAGGTTTCGACCCAGGTGGAGAGGATTACGGGCGAATTAGGCAGGCTGGAAGTTCTCTTGCGCGCCGGAATGGTAGACCGCCGGGTGCTGGAGGTCTTCCGCCAAACAGTAGACCGGGTACGGACCACCGGGTGGCAGGTGCAGAGCTGGCTGGATGGAGATGAACGGGCGCTGGCGACGATTGTCACCGAAGAACGCATTCGAGTGGCGACACGGCTGGCGGTGATCCTGGCCGCGGAAAAGAGCGTCGTTCAGAATGAGGTCACCGGCATTCATGACCTGAAAGAAGCAATTCATAAGCTGGATAAAGCCCTGGCATCCAATGCATAATCGTTAGTCTTCGGAACCATGCACAGCAGTGAGTGCAGCCAACAAAAACACATAAAAAATGGCGGCCCATTTCGGGACCGCCATTTTCATGTGAACTGCCGGCTTTTGACTAGGTGCCTTCCGACCAGGAAGCCAGATATTCTTCCTGCTACGGCGTCAGCTTATCAATTTTGACGCCCATGGATTCCAGCTTGAGCCGTGCGACCTTCTTGTCCAGTTCTTCGGGAACGGAG
>DATIWA010000487.1:0-4564 GCA_035465515.1 Candidatus Limnocylindrales bacterium
GGAATTTACCCGATCATCTTCGATGAAGAAGGCAAGGAAGTGAAGCCGGGTTCCGGCAAGGCGGGCAATATCTGCATCCGCAACCCGTGGCCGGGAATTTTCCAGACCATCTGGGGCGACCGCGACCGTTTTGTCCGGCAGTATTACCAGAAATATAACAAGGACAAAAACAGCAAAGACTGGCGCGACTGGCCCTACTTTGCCGGCGACGGCGCCGTGCAGGCGCCCGACGGATATTACCGCATCCTGGGCCGCGTGGACGACGTGATCAACGTTGCCGGACACCGTCTGGGAACGAAGGAACTGGAGTCGGCCTGCCTGACGGTTGGCGAGGTGGCGGAAGCTGCGGTGGTTCCTGTGGCGGACGAGGTGAAAGGACGCGTCCCCGAGGTCTACGTTTCCGTGAAGCCGGGGATCGCCCATTCCGGCGGAGTTATTGAGGAGAAGGTGCGCGAGGCCATTGAGACGCAGATCGGCAAAATCGCGCGCCCAAGCAAGATCCACGTGGTTCCCGACATGCCCAAGACCCGGTCGGGCAAGATCATGCGGCGCGTGCTCGCGGCAATCTCTAACCAGCTTGATACCGGCGACGTCACCACGCTGGCCAATCCCGATGTTGTGGAACAAATCCGTGTCATGGTGCAGGGAAGCAAAAAGCTTGTAACCAAGGACGCTCCGGAGGACTTGAAACGATTCGGAGAAGAACGGTAGTACCAGGCCCGAGGGCTCGAGAGCGGAAGTTCGCATTTTACGGAAGTCGGCTGTGCACGCTGAACTGAGGAGGCATTAATGAAGGACGATAAAAAAGGCAAGGGTGTATCGCGTCGAGACTTTATTAAGATCGCCGGGGGCGGCAGTATCGCTGCCGGAACATTAGGCCCCGCATTCCTGTTCCCGGAAAGGGCCGCTGCTCAGCAGAAGACGCTGAAGATCGCCCAGTGGAGCCACTTTGTCCCTGCTTACGACACGTGGTTCGACAAGACGTTCTGCAAACAATGGGGAGAGAAGCACGGAACCAACGTGGTCGTTGACCACATCAACCTGACTGAGCTGCCTGCGCGTGCCGCGTCGGAGGTCTCGGCCAAGAAGGGCCATGATCTCTTCATGTTCCTGTCGCCGCCGGCCGCCTACGAGCCCCAGGTGATCGACATGACGCATGTGTACCAGGAGGTCGAGAAGAAGCACGGCAAGAAGATCGATCTCGCGCACAAATCCACCTACGATCCGAAAACCAAGAAGTATTTTGCGTTTTCCGATTCCTATGTTCCCGATCCGGGCAACTATTATCGGGATTGGTGGGCGGATGCCGGGTTCCCCAACGGGCCGGATACCTATGACGACCTGCTCAAGGGCGGGAAGAAAATCAAAGACAAGACCGGCCACCCGGTGGGCATCGGCCTTTCCCAGGAACTGGATTCCAGCATGGCGCTGCGCGCCATTCTGTGGTCCTTCGGCGGCGCGGAACAGGATGAGCACGGCAACGTGACCATCAACTCCAAGAACACCATTGACGCTCTCAAGTACGTCAGGTCCCTGTACAAGGAAACCATGACGGATGAGATCTTCACCTGGGACCCCTCTTCCAACAACCGCGCCATGGTCTCAGGCAAGACCTCCTACATCGCGAATGCCATCTCAGTCACGCGGCAGACCGAGAGAGAGCACATGCCCACGGACAGCCACATCATGGTCTGCAAGGCCCCGAAAGGACCGGTGCGCCGGATTGCGGCCGAGCACGTGATGGACTGCTACGTGATCTGGAACTTCGCCGAGAACAAGGAAGGCGCGCAGCAGTTCCTGATTGACTACATTGACTCGTTCCACGACGGATTCAACGCCGGGCAGTTCTACAATTTCCCATGCTTCCCGAGCACCGTTCCGGACTTGCAGAAGGAAATCGCGAACGATCCGCGCGCCACGCCGCCGAACAAGTACGCTGTCCTGGGCGACGTGCTGGATTGGGCGACCAACGTAGGGTATCCGGGATATGCCACCGCCGCCATCGACGAAGCTTTCCGTGCGTGGGTCATCCCAACCATGTTCGCCAAGGTGGCTCGCGGCGTTGAGACTCCGGAAAATGCTGCCAAGGCGGCCGAAGCGGAGTACAAGCGTATCTTTGCCAGATGGAAGTAACCACGGGGGATGGATGGCTGTCGTTCAAACAAGGAACCTTACGAAAGTATTCAAACAAGGAGAGCAAGGCGCAGTTAATGACGTAAACCTGGAGACCCGCGAAGGCGAGTTTCTGGTTTTCCTGGGACCTTCGGGTTCCGGGAAAACCACTCTCCTGCGTATGATCGCCGGCCTGGAAACACCCACGGCCGGCGACATTCTGATCGGCGGGCGGGTTGTAAACCAGCTCACTCCCCGCGAGCGGGGCATTGCCATGGTCTTCCAGAGCTATGCCTTGTATCCGCATCTTTCTGTCTACAACAACATTGCGTTTCCGCTGAAGGCCCAGAAAGTTCCCAGGAACCTGCACAAGGGCAAGGTGGAATGGGCGGCTGAGCTGCTGGGCATTAAACAGTTGCTGCACCGGAAGCCGCGCGAACTCTCGGGCGGCGAACGCCAGCGGGTGGCGCTGGCGCGCGCCATCGTGCGTGAGCCTTCGGTCTTTCTGCTGGATGAACCGCTCTCCAACCTCGACGCCAAGCTCAGGGCCAGCGCGCGCGAGGAACTGGAGCGCTTCCACAAACGGATCGGCACCACCAGCATCTACGTTACCCACGATCAGGTGGAGGCCATGGCCATGGGCGACCGCATTGTCGTGCTGCACAAAGGCTACGTGCGGCAGGTCGGCACTCCCATGGAAGTTTATGACGATCCCGCGGACACTTTTGTCGCCACCTTCCTGGGCTCCCCGCCCATGAATCTGGTGGAGGACAAGGACGTGATTGTCGGCTTCCGCCCCGAGCACTTCCGCCTTGCCGAGTCCGTCACTGACCCCCACAAAGTGACTCTGCCGTTCCGCCTGGAGAACGTGGAGTACCTGGGGGCCGAGTGGATCCTTTCGGGCGTTCTGGCCAACGGCCGGTTTGACGGCAAGAAAGTGGTGGCGCGGTTGCTTTTTGCCCAGGAATTCGAGATCGGGAGGACCTACGATTTCGCCGTGCCGGAGCGCCACCTGAAGTTCTTTGACCGGAGCAGCGAAAAACGGGTTGAAGCGAGGGCTCTGGCATGGCAGTGAGCCCGGTCGAAAAACAGCCTGCGGTCGCTCCTAATGGGGAGATCCTGCCACCCACCAGGTGGAAGGTGAAGTCCATAGGGGCTGCCCAAAGTCCTCTTCTCGGCGCCGCCATGTTTGCGCCGGCAGTAATCTATCTCCTGGCGATCATCGGGGCCCCCTTTGTCCTCGCGGTCGTGTACGCCTTCAGCGACGTGCGCATCGGCAGCACGGGAATGCACTATGTGGGTCTGGAGAATTTCCGAAGCATTCTTCAGAGCCCCAGTTTCCGTACTTCGGTGATGAACTCGTTTATTTTTACCTTCTTCTCCCAGGTGATTGTGATCGTCGGGTCCACCATCCTGTCCGTTGCTCTGGAAGAGAAATTTCGCGGCCGCGGGTTTTTCCGGTTTCTGATTCTTCTGCCGTGGGTCGCCCCTATTTCCCTCGGCGCGATCGGCTGGAAGTGGATCCTCGATTCGCTTTACAGCGTCATCAACTGGGTACTGGTGGCGGTGCATCTCTATAAGCCGTACAGCGCCCCCATGTGGCTGGGTGAGCCGCATCTGGCAATGGCCTCAGTGATCCTGGTGCACAGCTGGCGGTTGCTGCCGTTTTCCACCGTGATCCTGCTGGCGGGCCTTACTGCGATCCCGCGGGAGATCCCCGAAGCCGCCTCCATTGACGGCGCCGGCTTCTGGCGGACCCTGTTTCAGATCAACATTCCCATGATGCTGCCCATCATCAATGTGGCGGTCCTTTTCGGCATTATCTTTACATTTACCGATATGACGGTCGTTTATATCCTCACCGCGGGCGGGCCGTTTGACTCCACGCAGGTGCTGCCTTCCTACGCGTACTTCACCGGAATTCTGGGCAGCGATCTTGCCGCGGGTGCGGCGGTTTCATTGTTCCTGGTGCCCCTGCTGGTGGTCATCGCTTATTTCATGCTGCGCACGGCTCATCGCGCGGAGGTGGTCTGATGCGGCGCGCAATCCTGCGTAAGGTCGGCCCGAAGCTGGTGCATTGGACCGTTCTGGTGGTCTTTACCGCCCTGCTGGCTTTCCCGTTTTACTGGATGTTCATCACCACGTTCAAACAGAACAGTGACCTGTATGACCTTCAGAACAATCCATTTATTTTTAACGCCAGGCCCACGCTGGAGCACCTGAAGTTCCTCTTCACCCAGACCATGTATGTGCGCTGGCTGGGAAATACCGCGCTGGTGGGCGTGATTGTGGTGGCGGCCACGCTGTTCCTCTCAATTCCCGCCGCTTACGCCCTGGCCCGCCTTACGGGACGCTGGGGACAGCGCCTGGGAGTGGTGATTTTTCTCACCTACCTGATTCCACCCACCCTCTTGTTTATCCCGCTCTCCCGGGTAATCTCGTTTCTTGGCCT
>DATIWA010000488.1:0-5529 GCA_035465515.1 Candidatus Limnocylindrales bacterium
CGCGGCCTCAATCTGCTGGACGCGTCCCCACTCCGGCAGATTGGGGATGGTTTTGGTGGCGTTGGTCCAGTGCTCGCCGCCGTCGCGGGTGACCTGTACCAGCCCGTCATCGGAGCCAACCCAGATGGTTTTGGGATCGACCGGGGAGATGGAGATGGAAAGCAGTGCGCCAAACGTCTCAGCGCCGCTGAGGTCGAACTGGATGGGGCCACCGCTGGAAATCTGCTTGGACTTGTCATTGCGCGTGAGGTCCGGGCTGATCGGGGTCCAGTGCTGCCCGCCATCGGTGGAGCGGAAGAGTACGTTGCCGCCGAGATACACCTCGTTGGGATCGCTGGTGGAGACCGCGATGGGTGAAGTCCAGTTGAAGCGGTACTTCAGATCGGAAGGCTTCATGGATTGAACGCCCTGGAGGTACGGGCGGACAAAGCTGGACAGTCCGTTTTCGGAGTTCACCCGCTGGACAAAGCCATTTTGTGAATCCGCGTAAATGACGTGAACGCCCTTGCCGCGAGCCGGAACCACATATTCGCCGTCGCCGCCGACGACCGTGTACCAGTCAAAGCCGGTGATGCCGCTGCGGCTGAGGCTGTTGGAAGGGCCGCACCAGCCGTTGTTGTCCTGGAGTCCGCCGCAAAGGTTGTAGGGAGTGTTGTCGTCCTGGGCCACGGAGTAGAACTGCTCAATGGGGATGTTATCCAGATAGCGCCAGGTGCGCGCGCCGTCGCTGCTGACGTAAACGCCGCCATCATTTCCGTTGATCATGCGGTTGGGGTCCTGGGGATCGATCCACAGCGCATGATTGTCCACGTGCACGCCGCGCGAAGTTACCCGGGCCGTCTTGCCGCCGTCTTCCGAGACCAGGATGTTGAAGGAGAGGAAGTAGACATGGCTCTCGTCATTGGGCGCCACCATCAGCTCGCTGAAGTAAAAAGGACGGGCTGCGAGATTATGGTTGTTGCTGACCATCTTCCAGTGGTCGCCGAGGTCCAGGCTGTCATAGAGAACGCCCTTTTTGTTTTCCACCAGGGCATAGACGTGGCGCGGATTGCTGGGCGCCGCCGCCAGACCGATTCGTCCCGTGGCCTCTTCAGGCAGGCCGTCTTTGAGCTTCTTCCAGGTGCTGCCGCCATCCACGGAGCGGAAAATACCGCCGCTGACGCCGCCGCTGTCGAGGTTCCAGGGATAGCGGCGCACACGCCAGAGCCCGGCAAAAAGCACCATGGGATTGCCGGGATCCATGATCAGGGAGCTGACGCCGGTGTCTTCGTCAACAAAGAGGACCTTCTGCCAGTTCCGGCCGCCATCGGTGGTGCGAAAGACGCCGCGTTCAGCATTGGGTCCCCAGGCATGGCCAAGCACGCCGACATACACAATGTTCGGATCATGCGGATCAATGGCGATGTTGGAAATCTGCCCGGCATCGCGCAACCCCATGAATTTCCAGGTCGCGCCGGCATCGGAAGAGAAGAAGACGCCCTTTCCGGTAATCACATCATTACGGATGTTCTTTTCGCCTGTGCCTACCCAGATCAGGTTGGGATTGGAAGGCGCAAGCGCAATGGCGCCAATGGAAGCCGTGGGTTCTTTCTCGAAGACCGGCTTCCAGGTGAGCCCGCCGTCGTGCGTGGCCCAGACGCCGCCGCCAGCCGAGCCGACGTAGTAGATATTGGGCTGTCCGGGAACTCCGACCACGCAAGTGACGCGTCCGCCGCCCACCGCCGGCCCCAGATTGCGAAACTTCATGTTGTCCAGCGGGTCTTTGCTTTGGGCTTCATCAGTGGCGGCGGCTGCCGTGGCAGGAGGAGTTGGAACAGCCTTCGGCTCGTCCTTCTTCTTCGCTGCGGTTTTGCCGCCGTGGGTTTTGGACCCGCGGAGCGCCCTGGCCTGTGCCATCACAGCAGAGCTTTGAAAAGCGACCAGCAGGCAGACAATGGAAATCGATTTAATCAGTGTTTTCATCAGGATGCTCCAGCCATGGAGTAGGAAGGTGACCGCGAATTCTACAGCAAACGCAGGGCCAGGTGCACATGGTTTATGGCCGACAACAAAAGTTTACAAATGCGGAACTTGCGACCCCAGATTTACATCTGCCGGGAAAGCCCCGCATTTACAATGCTTAGTTTGCCGGTGAGAGATCACTGCAACGAAGGGACCCGGCAACCGATGGAGTGGCTATGAAAAAAATCATGATTCTGGCGATGGCGGCGGCGTTGTTTGCTCCGGTTGTTCGGGCGCAGGAGCACGAGCGGGACAGGCTCAAGCATGCAGGGGAAGTGTTAACCGAAATCCTCAATATTCCGGACAATATTCCCAAGGACGTGCTGGACAAGGCGGAGTGCGTGATTGTGATCCCGTCGGTCAAGAAGTTTGCCATTGGCCTTGGCGGAAACTACGGTCGCGGGGCAGTTTCCTGCCGCAGCGGGTCCATGTTCACGGGGCCATGGGGCGCACCGGCGATGATTGCGCTGGAGGGGGCGAACATCGGTTTTCAACTCGGCGGGCAGGCCACGGATTTTGTTCTTCTGGTGGTGAACCCGAAAGGTATTCAATCCATCCTGAAGAGCAAGGTCAAACTGGGCGCTGATGCCGCGGCAGCGGCAGGCCCCAAGGGCCGTGATGCACAGGCAGCTACGGACGTGCTTATGACCGCAGAGATCCTTACTTATTCCCGTTCGCGCGGCCTGTTTGCCGGAGTGTCGCTGGAGGGTTCCACGCTGCGCCCGGACAACAGTGCGACAGAAAAGCTCTACGGCCGCAAAATCACCGCGCGGGAAGTTGTGCTGGAACACAAGGTCAGCACGCCGCCTTCGGGACAGTTGATGGTGCGCACGCTTCAGAAAGCCTCGCCGCGGAACTTGTCTGATCCCAAGTCGCTGCGGGAGGCGGCGACAGAGGGGAAGAATTAGCAGGCGTTCTCCTTATAATCCTTCCTTCGCTGTGGCGCGGGCCGCGCGGCAATTCGAGTTTGTCGGCGATGCAGTCTACGGTCGTACCGCGGAGCCGCGCGACGGCGATTTCCCCGGCTTGTCACGGACAGACTTGGATTCAGCGCGAAATCGCGCGGGAGGCAGATTGAACTGCCGCTTGAATGCGCGATTAAACGCGGGTTCGGACTCATAGCCCACTTCCGCGGCGATCTGGGCCACGCTGTAGCCGGTGGACTTCAGCATCTGCGCGCCAAGCTGCAACCGCCAACGCGTCAGGTAGGCCATGGGCGGCTCTCCCAGATACTGGCGGAAACGTTCCGCCAGCACGGAACGTGAAATGCCCGCCTCACAGGCAAGACCGGCGATGGTCCAGGGATGGGCAGGCCTGCGATGCATCAGCGCCAGCGCATTTCCCACTTCCGGATCGCGGGCGCCGGCCAGCCAGCCAGTTTGATAGCTGGGAAGTTGCGCGATGTAGCGCCGCAAGGTTTCAACGAACAACGCCTCAGACAGCTTGGCCAGTACAGCCTCGCCACCGGCGCGGGCTGAATCTGCCTCTGCCACTGAAAAAAGGATCGAGTTTTCCAGCCACTGCCCGGAAGCATCGCTCCGGATATTGACCTTGAATACAGGCGGCAGCCCCGCCAGGAACAACCTGCTCAGCCGCGGCTCGCAAGCCATATAGCCGCAGACGATCCTGGTGATCTCTCCGCCGCCGCCCATTCGTACCAGCTTGAAGCCCTTGGACAAAATCCGTTCCAGTTCCCGCTCGCTATTCACCGTATCGCGCACGGGGCCGTTACCCAGCATGTGCGGATCGCCGTGGGGAAAAACTACGATGTCGCCGGGGCCCAGGGGAACTCGCGTCCCCTGCCTGATCTCGGCGTAACCGCGGCCTTCGGTAATCAGGTGATAGATGATCACGTGTCCCGCGTCGGGCGCCAGGTAAGGAGCAAGGCGGCGCGAAGCAGGCGAACGAAAGCTCCAGGGCGCGGAGAACTCGCCGTTATAGTAAACGGCTCCTTCGAGTTTTACGACTTTCAGGACTTCAGACAGCACGTCCATTTCGGGTCTCCAGGTACTTTCACCGGCTTCCCGGCAAAGCGCGCCGGACGATCAGGCAAGCAAATTTCATCTTGCCTGCGCGCGAGCAAAAGGGCAAGACGCTGGGATAAGTTTCCGCGGCGCCTTTGCCGCATAGTCAGATGGTCGACGCGGCCGGACGCATTCAGCCGTTCGAACCAAAAATCAAAACAGGTCAGGAGATGCACCATGCCATTGATTCAAGTGAAACTGATTGAAGAAGTCTTAACCACCAGCCAGAAGAACGAAATCATCGCCAAGCTTACTGATGCAATGGTCTCAATCGAAGGAGAGGGCGCGCGTCCGGTTACCTGGGTGGTCATTGAAGAGGTGCGCAGCGGTGAATGGGGCATCGCCGGACAGCCCCTTACCTCGGAGGCCGCCCGGGCCCTGGTCGCCGGCAAAGCTCCGGTTGCCGCCGGGAAGAACTGAGACTCACAAAGGAGGAAACCAAAATGAGTGCTGCTGCCAGCATGTCAGAACTGGAGAGTCTCAAGTCCCGCCTCAAGGAAACCTGGATGGCCGGAGACTATGACCGCTTCTCCCGCTACATGGAGCACGATGCAAGCGAGTTCTACGAGCGACTCAACGTTCCTCCAGGATGCTGCCTGCTGGATGTTGCCTGCGGCTCCGGACTGCTTACGCTGCTCGCCGCCCGTGACTGTGTGAAAGCCACAGGGGTGGACATTGCCACGAACGCGGTGGAGCGGGCGCGGACGCGGGCGCAGGCGGCGGGTCTCCGCGCCCAGTTTGAGGAAGCCGATGCCGAGGCGCTCCCTTTCGAGGACGGGACCTTTGACTTTGTTATCAGCCTGATCGGGGTCATGTTCGCGCCCCGGCCTGAACTGGTGGCGAAGGAACTGCTGCGCGTGTGCTGTCCCGGAGGGACCATCGCCATGGGGAACTGGACACCGCAGGGCTTTGTGGGGCAGATGTTCAAGACCATTGCGCGATTCATCGCGCCTTCCGGGATGCCTTCGCCGGTCCTGTGGGGCGATGAAGCGGTGGTCCGCGAGAGGCTCGGCGGCGGTGTCTCCAGCCTGAACCTGACCCGCCGCCTGTATACCTTCAACTATCCGTTCCCGCCCTCTGAAGTGGTCGATTTCTTCAGACTGTACTACGGACCAACCCAACGCGCCTTCGCTTCGCTTGACGATGAGGGCCAGAAGAGTCTCCACCGCGAGTTGGAGAGCTTGTGGACTTCCCACAATCGGGCCGGCGGCGGCTTGACCGTGGTGGCGGCGGAATACCTGGAGGTAACAGCCACTCGCGCCTGAGCGGTTGCGTCAGACTGAACAAGGCGACTCCCCAGGCGCTGTTGCGGTTGCAGCGGCGCCTGGGGCATGCGCTCAGCGCGCAAGCGGAATGCTACACTCTTTACCCATGGCCAAGATCGCATACCTTGAATGCTCCAAGTGTGGTGAACATCTCAGCGGCGAGCAGCCGCAAACCATTTGCCCGAAGGACGGCGGATCACTGTATGTGCGTTTTGATCTGCAATCGCTGAAGGGGAAGT
>DATIWA010000489.1:0-1576 GCA_035465515.1 Candidatus Limnocylindrales bacterium
CAGTTCAGCCACATTTACCGCCGGCCGCGCGGCTTGTTTGTTTCCTATCCCCTGCGGAATTCCATTCCGCAGCTTCTGCAAAACCGCCCCAACCGCGAGGTGGAAGTGATCGTGGTGACTGATGGCGAGCGCATTCTGGGCATCGGCGACCAGGGAGTGGGCGGAATGGGCATCCCGATCGGCAAGCTTTCGCTGTACACGCTCATCGGCGGGATCCATCCCTCACGCACGCTGCCCATTGTTCTGGACGTGGGCACCAATAACCAGGAACGCCTCAGGGACCCGGAATATCTTGGCTGGCGCCACGAACGCATTACCGGACAGGCCTATGACGACTTTATCGAGCAGTTCGTCCGGGCCATCAAGCAGGAACTTCCGGACACATGCCTGCAATGGGAAGACTTTGCCATGCCGCACGCCCGCCCGATTCTGCAGCGCTATCGCGATGCGCTGCTGACCTTCAATGATGACATTCAGGGCACGGCGGCAGTGGCCCTGGGAGCAATCCTGAGCGCGGTGAAGGTCACGGGAAGGAAACTGAAGGAGCAGCAGGTGGTGATGCTGGGCGCGGGCTCTGCGAGCATCGGCGTGGCCGATTATTTGCGCGAGGCCATGGTGGCCGAAGGACTTTCAGACCGGGAAGCGCGCCGGCGTTTCTGGATCGTCAACCGTGGCGGATTGCTGCTGGACAGCCGCACGGATCTGTCTCCTGACCAGCGCGCCTTTGCCCAGCCGGATGAGAGGGTCGCTGACTGGCCGCGCACGCAGAACGGCAAGACGGGCCTGGCCGACGTAATCGGCAAGATAGAGGCGACGGTCCTGCTGGGGCTTTCCACCCTGGGCGGGGCGTTTACGGAATCCATTGTGAAAGAGATGGCGAGCAAGACGGAGAGACCCATCATCTTCCCGCTTTCCAATCCAACCGTAAATTCTGAAGCTATACCGGAAGACCTGATTCGCTGGACCGGGGGCCGGGCGCTGGTGGCCACTGGATCGCCATTTGCCCCGGTCAGCTACGGAGGAGCCACGTTCCAGACCGCACAGTGCAATAACGTGTTTGTCTTCCCTGCGGTGGGGCTGGGACTCGTCGCCTCGCGCGCCCGCAGGGTCACCGACGGGATGATGATTGTGGCGGCGCGTACTCTGGCCCGGCATTCGCCCACCGCGGTTGATCCAACCTGCTCGCTGCTGCCCGCGGTGGCCGACCTTCGTGAGGTGGCGCTGGAAATCGCGCTGGCCGTGGGCCTGGAAGCGCAGAACGCCGGTGTGGCCCCCCAAACCAGCCGCGAGGAACTGCGTGAACGGGTGAAGGCCGCCCGGTGGGACCCGGTTTATCCTGAGCTGGTTGAGTAACAGCCGGAGAGAATCCTGCTTCGAGGTCGCGGGGCGTGGCGCTGCCGCTGCGCTTCAGCCCCGCGAACCAATCTACCGGTTGCGATGGATGGATTTCTCAGGCCACTTTCCGCGCCGCGGCCTTCTTTCCCAAAAAGTCCAGCAGCTCGCCGTTGACCTGCCCGGCATGCGTCCAGATCAGTCCATGCGGCGCGCCTTCCACCACCACGAGTTTGCTTCCTTG
>DATIWA010000490.1:0-1586 GCA_035465515.1 Candidatus Limnocylindrales bacterium
GCAGCAACTGGCAGGGCAACGTGGCCAAACGCATCCGTTGCACCGCGGGAAAGATTTCCCAATTCCAATGCGGCACTTCCGGGGTGGCGGTTTGGACTGCGGCCGGAGCTTTGCTGCGGCAGCCGGAGCTGATCAGGAGAAGGAGGAAGATGTGGGCGAGTCCGACGGGAATGAGGTGTTTTGATTTCAGCATAGGGCTTGCGAGGCATCCGTGCCGCCGCGAGATGGGTAGGTCTGGGGCGGCACCCGGCGAGCCGGAGTTCGAAGATGGAGCTGGGCGATGAAGTTCAAGGGAATGAGTGGGTGGTTTTGTTCAGTGCGCGGAGGCCAGCGACTTGAGCGGTGAAAGATCCTTCCAGGCGTCCTCGTCCACAAACCAGAAGAGCGATTCCAGTTCCGCGAGCTCCCGCCGGACGTGGCGCAATTCGTCCGAGGTCACCTGGTAATCCGTGGCGTACTTCTGGAGGGAAGCAAAATTCTGGGCGGGCGGCACGGCTTCCAGGACCTGCAGTTCCTGCTCCAGCTCTCGCTGTCTTTCGCGCGTGGTGTCAAGCAGGTCCTGGGTGAAAGCCAGCCTCTGCATCAGGGTGAGAGATTCCTGGCGCAAGCGCTCTTGTTGAATGGCTTGCTGCCTCTTGGTCTGGCGGAGTTGCCGCGAAATATAGCCGCGCGTGTCAATCGTCCAAAAAACATCCGCATTGGCCCGGAGTTGGTCGGCGCTCCAGAACTGCTCCGTCCCGAAGCTTCGCTGGTAAAGTGGCGGACCGGTGACAAAAATGTTCAGCTCCGGCCAGTAGCGTAGCTTGATTCCGGCCAATTCTGCCCGGGCGGCCTCCAACTCGATCGCCGCTAGGCGCAATTGGAGTTGGGCCACACGATTGGTGTCGTCCAGGGGCAACGGAGTTTGGTCATAGTGCAATTGCGGCAGTCCATTGGTCACAAGTCTCCAGCGGTACTGCGAGCTGCCCAAAATCTCGGAGATGCGTTCCTGCAGGTTTTGGCCTTCCTGCTGGTCCGCCGCTTCATGCAGCTCCGTTTCGGTCAACATCATCTGCCCGGTGAAAGGATCGACCGTCCCAAAAGCGCGCGCTGTCTCCCTTTGATTGCGCAGAAAGCGCGCCTGTTCCTGAACGTCTTCTGCGGCCCAGAACAGCTTGTAGAGATCTATGATCTGCTGCCGTTCTGCCAGCGCGTAGGCCGCTTCCGCACGGAGCTCAGCCAACCGGGTCACGTAAAGCCGTGCCCCGAAGCTCAGCACGCCGGGGATGTTGAAAAAGCTGTCGGCGCTGAACGTCACGTCGTTGGCTCCAATGGAAGGAAGGTCCACCAAGCGCTTGGAGATGCCGGCGTGCAGGTTCAACATCGGCACCAGGTCGCGGAACACCTGTCGTACTGCCTCCTGTGAGTTGGTCACTTCCGTCGCAGCCAGGCGGAGCTTGAGATTGTGTGCGCGTAGTTCGGCCAGTGCGGCTGGCCAGTCCACCGCCCGTTCTGGAAGTCGGGCCCGGTAAGCGAGGTTCGTCTTCCATTCCGTGCGGAGGGAATCCATCCGTTGAGCGACCCGCTGTTTAGGGGAGCTGCATCCG
>DATIWA010000491.1:0-3081 GCA_035465515.1 Candidatus Limnocylindrales bacterium
GAACTGGGCATGATCCGCGCGCTTCCCAAAATTTCCATCATTCAGGCCGCCGGAGCGAATCCGCTGGTGCGCACCATGCGGGAAAAAGGCGGCAAGGAACTCGTCCGCGTGAATGCGGAGACACGGGCCACGGCGATCCGCATCGGCAATCCGGCGTCATGGCGCAAGGCCGTTGCTGTGCTTAACACGACCGGCGGCGCGTGCGAAGAGGTGAGCGAGCAGGAAATTGCGCACGCCAAGGCCGAGCTTGGCCTGGAAGGCGTGGGTTGCGAGCCGGCGTCCGCGGCCACGCTGGCCGGGTTGACGAAGCTGGTGCGCTCAGGATTCGTGAAGAAGGACGAAAGCGTGGTGCTGGTGCTGACCGGGCACATGCTGAAGGACGTGGATTACATGTTGTCATCGCAGGTAAAACGCGTGGTTGGCCCCATGCCGGCCGATGCCGATGCGGTGATCAGCACATTGGAGCGGCTGCATGGCGGAATCTGAGATTACCGCAACCGGCAAGCCACGGAACGGGGAGCCCTCCGCGCAACGCAAGAATGTTGTGCGCGTGGGCATCGTCGGTTACGGGACGGTGGGCCGGGCCACGGCGGAGATCCTCGCCAGTCACGCGGAAGAGATCCGGCAGCGCACCGAAGGCGTGCCGGTGGTGGTGACAAGAATCGCCCGGCGGTCTCCGCGCGCTTCAGAAGCCGGAAGCAACGGAGTGCCGGTGGTCGCCGACTGGCGGCAGGTGGTGGCGGCCGAAGACGTGGACATTGTGGTGGAAGCAATCGGCGGAACCACCACGGCTTATGAGGTAATCCGCGCCGGCCTGGAAAACGGGAAAGCCGTGGTCACGGCCAATAAGGCGCTGCTGGCGCTGCATGGAGAAGAGCTGTTTGCGCTGGCGCAGGAGAAGAACCTGCCGATTGGCATTGAGGCCAGCGTGGCCGGCGGCGTGCCGGTGATCCGGGCAATTTCAGAAGCGCTGGCAGCGGACCGCATCAAGTCCATTTATGGAATCGTCAACGGAACCTGCAACTACATTCTGACCCAGATGGAGCAGCGCGGAATTGATTTTGCCGCGGCGCTGGAACAGGCGCAGGCAGCCGGCTACGCGGAAGCTGAAGCCAGCCTGGACATTGACGGCTGGGACGCGCGCGACAAAATAGCCATTCTCGCGCGGATCGCGTTTGGCCAGGCGGTAAATGCCGCGAGCATTCCGGTGACGGGCATCCGGCACATTACCGCGACTGATCTGCATTATGCGCACCGCTTGAATTCCACGATCCGCCTGGTGGCTTCGGCGGAGCGTACCGACCAGGGAATCCATATTGCCGTACAGCCCTGGCTGGAGCCGCGCGATTCCATGCTGGCCAAGGTGGACGGCGCCAACAATGCGATCTTTATTGCCGGCGAAAAGGTGGGAACGCAGATGCTATATGGCCGGGGCGCCGGCGGAGATGCCACCGGGACAGCCGTGCTCTCTGACGTGCTGCAAATCGCGCGGCAGATTGCCCGAGGGCAAAAATCGGCGGGCAGGCTGATGGGATTCCATGACGCGGAGCCGTTCCGGCCTTCTCCGCGCCTTCAACCCATGAGCTGGTTCCTGCGGCTGGCGGTCAACGATCAGCCAGGCATCCTGGCCCGAACGGCAGAGGCCATTGCGCGCGAAGGCATCAACATTGATTCCGTAATTCAGGAACCGCACATGCGCAAAGACCGGCTGTCATTTGTCATCACGCTGGAGCCCACGCTGGAAGCCACGGTGCAGCGCGCCGTGGAGGCCATCAATCATTTTGAGTTCATGCGCGAGCCGGTGTTGCTGCTTCCCATGATCTCTTCGACCGAGGAGCACGTATAAAAGACGGCCCGTTCCAGCATTGCGGGCCATCAGAACTGCGGAGGCTCTGGTTCCGCCACGCCATCGGCGCGCGGATCAGAAGCCGCAAAGTTCATTCCGGTTTTGGAGTTGTGCAGCACGACCTGGCCGCGCCCCATTAATGCTGTGTATTCCTTGCGCACCATCAGGTTGTGGCCCTTGCCTCGCAGTTCCTGCAAGACTTCCGGCTTCATGCGGGATTCGATCAGGATGTCGCAATTCAGCGGCCCGCCGGTCACGGTAAACCGGGGAGCTTCCAGAGCGCCCTGGATGTTCATCTGGTAGTCCACAAAGTTGGAGACAAATTGCGCGTGCGCCAGGGGCTGATTCGCGCCGCCCATGATGCCGAAGCCAATATGAATATCGCCCCGCTCCATGAACGCCGGAATGATGGTATGGAAGGGGCGCTTGCGCGGCGCAAGAGCATTGGGATGTTTGGCATCGAGCGTGAACAGCGCGCCACGGTTTTGCAGGGCGAATCCCATCCCCTGCACCACCACGCCGGAGCCGAAGGCGGAATAATTGCTCTGGATGAGCGAGGCGATATTGCCCTCTTTGTCCACAGCCGCCAGGTAGGTGGTATCGCTGGTGGCGGGAGTTCCCGGACCGGGATTGCAGTTGGCGTGATCAGGATCAATTTCCCTGGCACGCTTTGCCGCGTAATCCTTCGCCAGCAGACCCGGCACCGGAACCTTGGCGAACTTTGGGTCCGCGTTGTAACGATACAGGTCAGCGTAGGCCAGCTTCATGGCTTCAATCTTCTTATGCAATTCCACCGTGCCTTGCGGGCCAGCGCCGTCCGGAGTAAACGTGCTCATGATATTGAGCATTTCCAGCGCCGCCATGCCCTGGCCGTTGGGAGGAAGCTCATAGATCTTCCAGCCACGGTAGTCCACCGAGATGGGATCCACCCATTCGGAGGAGAACTCCGCAAGGTCGTCCCGATCCATGGTCCCGCCAAGGGCCGCGGAGGTCTTGAGGATGGCTTCCGCGATTGGACCTTTGTAAAAAGCGTCGCGCCCCTGCTGGGCGATCAGACGGAGCGCGCCGGCAAGGTCATGGTTGGCGAAGTGAGCCCCCACGTCAGGAGCTTTGCCCCCGGGAAGGAATACTTTGCGGGCTTCCGCCGACTCCTGAAGCTTGGGTTCGCCATCAACCCAGTAATCATGAATAGTCTCCGGCACGGCATAGCCATGCTCGGCATAGTCGATTGCGGG
>DATIWA010000492.1:0-2885 GCA_035465515.1 Candidatus Limnocylindrales bacterium
GAACTGGAAAAGCAACTGCCTCCGCTGCTGGAAAAGTGGGAGCAGCTCAGAGACAAGGACCTGCCCGCGCTGAATCACCAATTGAAGGGCGCAGGTATGCCGGAATTGACTGTGGGGGCCGTCGAACCGCAGTCACACGCGGTTGTTTCAGCCAGAGACAAGGACGAAGAAGAGCGAGCATGACCATGTGTAATTCCGAGGGCTACCAGGGGCTGGAGCGGCAGCATCCTGCTTCGCCCCGGTCCTCGTGGGAACGCCACAATCCTTAGCCGGGGACGGAAGTCCCCGGTAGCTTTGGAATCACCAGCGAGTCCCCATCGCGGGACGGCCCGGTTGACACCAATCCCCGCCGCGCAGATACTCTGCGCCAGGAGACCAGCCATGAAATCGCGCTCCCTTACCTTCTGTCTCGCGATCGTTCTCTGTTCGTTTCCCCTGCTGGCTGTTAATGGCCATGACCATCATCTGATGCCAGGCGAAAAACTGGGCAGCGTGTCCTTCCCTGTCTCCTGCGCGGTGGAGGTGCAGAGGCCGTTTGAGCGCGGCGTGGCGCTGCTGCACTCATTTGAGTACGAATCAGCCGACCACCAGTTCCAGGAAGTTGCCGAACACGATCCGCAGTGCGCCATGGCTTACTGGGGCCGGGCCATGAGCCTGTACCACGAGCTTTGGAACCGCACCTCGAAAGAAGACCTCAAGCGGGGCCATGAATGGCTGGAAAAAGCTCGGCAGCTCAAAACCAAAACGCCGCGCGAACGCGAATATATTGATGCTCTGGCGGTCTATTTCCAGGATTCTGACAAGCTCGAATATCGCCAGCGAACCAGCGCCTACGCCACTGCCATGGAGGGCGTCTATCAGCACAATCCCAATGACCGCGAAGCGGCGGTGTTTTACGCGCTCTCCCTGCTGGCCTCCGATCATGGCGATGATCCCACGCTGGCGAATGACAGGAAAGCCGTCGCCATCCTGAACAAGATCTTTGACCGGCAGCCGGACCATCCCGGCGTGGCGCATTACATCATTCATAGCTGTGACAATCCCCAGATGGCGTCTCTCGGCCTGGTCGCGGCGCGCAAGTATGCCGCCATCGCGCCGTCATCGCCGCACGCCGTGCACATGCCGTCGCACATCTTCGCCCGTCTCGGGCTGTGGCAGGAAGACATTGCCTCCAACAGCGCCGCTCTGCGCGCCGCCGACAAAATGGCCGCCATGCGCCTGCACGTGATGCACCACCGCATGCACTCCATGGATTTCATGCACTATGCCTACCTGCAGATCGGGGATGACGCAAACGCGCAGCGCCTGTACGACGAACTGAAAAAATACAATCGCGCTGACATTGAAAAGGATTACCAGGATTATTACGACGAGATGGTGACCAGCTTCGCCGCCCGATATGCCGTTGAACGCAAACAGTGGAAAGTCGCGCTGGCTTTGCCTCCGCTCGCCGGCGCGCAACCCAACATCCAACTCGGGACCTACTGGGCGCATGCCGTCGCCGCCGGGCGCATGCATGACTCCAGGGCCGCAGAGAATGCGCTGAAGACCTATGAATCGCTTCTGGACGAGATAAAGAAAGGCCCCAAGGCTTACATCGCCGACAACGTCAGCAGCGAGCACGAAGAGGTCCAGGCCTGGGCTGCCTACGCTCAAGGCAAGACGGACGAAGCCACGCGCATCCTGCGGGCCATCGCCGATCGCCAGGACAAAGTAGGCAAGTTCGAAGTGGAAATTCCCGCCCGCGAAATGCTGGCTGACATGCTGCTGGAGATGAAGCGTCCCCAGGACGCGCTCACCGAGTACGAACGCTCCCTCAAGACCGATCCCAATCGCTTTAACGGGCTCTACGGCGCGGCAGAAGCCGCCGAAGCTCTGAACAAGAAGGACGAGGCTGCCGGCTATTACGCCCAGCTCCTAAAAAACTGCGAAGGGGTGAATTCCGACCGCCCCGAACTGGTCAAAGCCAGAATGCTGCTGGCGAAGAAATAGATTTCGCGCCAGCAGCCCCGGACTACATCTTCGGCGCGTCAATCTGAATCGGCTTGTTCCAGTCGTAGTAGCTGGTAACCATGCCGCCGCTGCCCATGCTCACCGCCACCGGCAGGTGCCGGCCGGGATCAATGCAGAGCGTGTAATGCAAGCCGCTGGCGCCGTGCCCATGAGCAGCGCCGCCGGGCATCTTCAGGCTCAAGGTCCATTGCTGGCAATCGCCGAAGCTGGTGTTCACGAACGCGCCGCGCGTGATCTCGGCATTGCTTATCAGTTTCGCCAGCACGGCGGAAGGGTCGCGGCCTTCGTTCATTACCGCCCAGGGAGCGGGTTCGCCGGGATTCTCGCCACAAGGCGACCATCCGCTGGCCGCTGTGTCCTGCACCGTCCACGTTCCGTCCTTCTGCTGGACGTAGGCTTTGTCGGCGACGCGCACCGCCTGAAAGACCTGCTCGCCGATTGTGGTGGTGAAGCGCTCGCGGTCCGGACAGGAAACCTCAACCACGGTCTCCAGCGGGTATCCCGGATGCAGGCGGAGAATGGTCTTCATGCGAAAGCTCTTGACGCTCTTCTTGGTCTCCAGCGACCGCTGGATTTCGGATTTCCCCGAAGTGAACCTCGACCGGATTCCCGCCACCATCCTGGCCGCCGCGCCGGGCTGCGTCACTCCGATGCTTCCCATGCTGACCGGGGCAGCGGAGGAGCGCCCGATGAGGGCAATGCCCACCGCTGCCAGCAGGATTACCACGATTACGATCAAGACTGCCTTCTTCATGATTACTTCTCCTCTTCGAGCCTATAAACCTGTCGCTTCGCCGGCCTAGTAAGACTCATTGTTGTGGTCCTCTCCATGGCACCGCAGCGAACAGGTGCCGTGCCCAATGCCGGTACTG
>DATIWA010000493.1:0-4056 GCA_035465515.1 Candidatus Limnocylindrales bacterium
GTAAGCTTAGCCCGCAGTTGCCGGTGATGAACCTGACAGTACCGATAAAGACGATTACCGGTTTGCTCGTGCTGACGGGTTCTCTGGCATTGTGGCCGCGCTTTATCGAGGCGCGATTCGCGGGACTGCTCGATCTGGCGGAGCGGCTGATAGCCGCGCCGGGCCAGGGTATTGGAGGGTAGCCGATGCCGGGCGAACGCACAGAACAGGCCACACCGCATCGCCGCGAAAAAGCGCGCCGCGAAGGCGACATTCTGCATAGCCGGGAATTCTCCGCAGCCGCAGGAACCCTTGCTGGAGTGATGGCGCTGGGATTGCTCGGACCGGGCACGTTGCTCGCCTGGCGCAAGACCTTTGCCGGGTTCCTTAACCTTGGCGCTGACGCCTACTGGGAGCCGGGACGCGTGATGACGACGCTCAGTACCATGCGCAAATTGATGCTCTCGATTATCGCCGCACCAGCGCTGATGATGGGCGCCGTGGCCGCTGCGGCTTTGGCGGCGGGAGTGCTGCAGACCGGCGGAATCAACTTCCATGCCGATGTGATCGGGCTCAAGCTCGACCGCGTCAATCCGGCCGCGAACTTGAAGAACCTCTTTTCTCTGCGTGCGGGGGCGCGCCTGGCGAGATCGCTCATTCCAGCCGCGCTTCTGGCGGTCTTTGCCGTGCAGAGGATAAGCAGGGAACTGACGATGCCACCCTTCTCGACCGTGCGGCTTGAAGCGCTTGGATCGGATGCTTACGGGTTGCTGCAGGCTGCTGCTTGGCTGCTCTTCGGCTGGTCCGCGGTGGATTTCCTGGTTGAGTGGCAGAGCCGGGAGTCGCGTCTGAAGATGAGCAAGCAGGATCTGCGCGACGAGTTCAAGGAGACCGAAGGCAATCCGCAGATCCGCAGCCGTATCCGCGGACTGCAACGCCAGATGCGCCGGCGGCAGGTAAAGAATGACGTTGCCAAAGCCGCAGTGGTATTGACCAACCCGACACATTATGCCGTTGCTCTGAGCTTTGACTTCACGACTATGGAAGCGCCCAAGGTGCTTGCCAAGGGCAGAAATCTGCTCGCCGAAGAGATCAAAGCAGAGGCGCGCTGGGGCGGTGTCCCTATTGTCGAGAATCCGCCGCTGGCGCGATCGCTCTACCGCTCGGTCGACGTGGGCAAGTCGATTCCGGTGGAACTGTATGCCGCGGTGGCGGCCATTCTTGCCTACCTTTATCGCCAGCAAGTGGAAAAAGAGATGCGCGAACGCCGCGCCAGAGAAACGGCGCCTCGCGGCGGAGGACAGGTGCAGGCAGGGAGTCCGCTGTGGCGCGGTACACGCGGCAATGCCGGCGTTGAAGGGAGTCTCAGATGAGCACGACGGCGCTTGCTCCAAACGCAATGCAACAGCAAGCCACGCTATGGATGCGTCTCGGAGAATACGCGCTTCCCATGGGCTCTATCAGCGTAATCTTCGTGATGTTGATTCCGCTGCCAGCCGCAGTGCTGGATCTTCTGCTGGCGCTGTCGATAGCCGCGTCGATGATCGTGTTCCTGACCGCGGTGCAAATTCGGCGGGCAGTGGAGCTGTCCGTTTTTCCCACACTGTTGCTCCTGCTGACCTTGTTCAGGCTGGCGCTCAACATTGCTTCGAGCCGGCGCATCCTGCTGCACGGCTCTGAAGGAACGGCCGCTGCCGGCAACGTAATTGAAGCCTTCGGGCAATTTGTTGTTGGCGGAAATTATGTCGTCGGCTTCGTGCTGTTTCTGGCGCTGGTCGCAATTCAATTTCTGGTGGTGTCACACGGCGCGGTCAGAACGGCCGAGGTGACGGCGCGATTTACGCTCGACGCTTTGCCGGGCAAACAGATGGCGATCGATGCCGACATGAATGCGGGCCTTATCGACGAAGCTGAAGCGCGGCGCAGGCGGCAGGCGATTGCGCGCGAGGCAGAATTTTATGGTGCCATGGATGGCGCAGCACGCTTCAACCAGCGTGACTCGATGGCCACGATTCTGATCACGGCCATCAACATCATCGCAGGACTGCTGATTGGAACGCTGCAACAGGGAATCGATCTGGCAGAAGCGGCACGGACCTATACCGTGCTGACGGTCGGCGACGGGCTGGTGACGCTGATTCCATCGCTGCTGGTTTCCGTAGCCGGGGGAATCACACTGACGCGCGCCAACTCCTCCGGACTGCTCGGCGGCGAGATCAAACAGCAACTGCTGGCACGGCCCGCGACGCTTTACCTGGCCAGTCTCGTTTCCGGAGCACTTTGTCTGATTCCCGGATTGCCGAAACTGGCGTTTCTCCTGGTGGCGGCTGCTCTTTACTGGGGTGCGAGAACGATGTCAGCACGTGCCTCAGCGCTACCAGCACAAGAGGCGCAAAGCGTCGAGAAGAAGAAGCCGGAAGCCGGACAGGCCGCCGAGCTTGCAGGATTGCTGAAGCTCGAAGACTTGACGCTTGAGATTGGGTTTCAGCTGATTCCGCTGGTGGAGGAGAAACAAGGAGGTCAGCTCCTGAACCGAGTGCGCATGTTGCGTCGGCATCTTTCGGCGGAACTGGGATTCCTGGTGCCGCCGGTGCATATTTCAGACAACCTTCGCCTGAAACCAAGGGAGTACGTCTTCTCCCTGCGCGGCATCGAAATTGGCCGCTGGCAGACCGAAAGCGGAAATCTCCTCGCGGTTTCGGGTGATTCAGGCCGGCGTCCGCTGGCCGGGAAAGAGGCGCGTGAGCCCGCATTCGGTGTTCCCGCAGTCTGGATCGGACAAGAGCTGGAAGATCAGGCAATCGCCGCCGGATATTCGGTGGTGGATGCGACGACCGTTGTGACGACGCATCTTGGCGAGCTGGTGCGGCAGCATGCGTGGGAACTACTGGGCCGAGCAGAAACAAAACGTCTGCTCGATTCGTTGCATGAGAGCCACCCGAAGCTTCTTGAAGAATTGGTTCCCAAGATGATGACCCTGGGAGAAGTGCAGCGAGTACTGGAACAGCTGCTACGCGAGCGGGTGTCGATCCGCGACCTGGGCACAATTCTTGAAGCGTTGCTTGAAACTTCGCCTGTAAGCAAGAACAATGTCGTGCTGGTAGAGGCGGCACGCCAGGCGCTGGGGAGACGGCTCGTTCAGCCGCTGCTGGATGTGGATGGACAGCTTCCGGTGATGCTTCTTGATCAGAAAATTGAGGAAGAAATCCTGTCCAGCCTCTCTCCGGATCCGGGAAGCCGTTTGCTGACTGCCGGTGGGGGAAATGGTGTTCCGCTGCTGCGCCGGCTTGCCGATTCTTTGAGACTACTTATCGGTTCTGCCTCTGGTTCGGTCCCTCCCGTGCTCCTTTGTCCAAGTCCGGCCCGTTATCACGTGAAGCGCTGGCTGGAACCACTTCTCCCGCGCCTGGCAGTGCTTTCGGCAGGGGAGATTCCGGCCGAGGTCCGATTGCGGCCCGTGGGTACGGTGCGTTGAGAGAGCGGAAGAGCTAGGGGGGAAAGAGATGACAGGTGAATCGGCTGTGGTGATGAGTGATCTGCGGCGTGGGCGGAGCGAAGCGAGTAGGCCAGGTACATATCCTCCACCTGCTGCCGCTGTGCCGGTATTGACCGGTGAACAGGAGCGCATTCTGCTGGAGCATTTGCCCATGGTGCGCTTTCTGGCGCGGCGCATTCATGAAAAACTGCCGCAGCACGTCGACATTGAGGATCTTGTTTCGGCTGGCGTCGTCGGTCTAATGGACGCGTTTGCCAAGTTCGATCCGGATAAGAAGGTTCAGTTTCGAAGCTACGCGCAGTTCAGAGTGCGCGGGGCCATTCTCGACAGCCTGCGAACACTCGACTGGAGCCCGCGGGAGTTGCGTCGCAAGGGGCGGGCCGTGGAAGAGGCGATCCGCGTGCTCACGGCGCGGACGGGCACCGTCCCTGGAGAAGCGGAGATCGCCGTCGAGATGGGGGTGACACTTGGGGAGTACCAGCAACTGCTGGGCGAGCTCAAGGGCCTTGAGATCGGCACTCTGCATGTGGGGCGCAATGAGGATTCCGGCGAGGAAGAGCTGGCCTATATTCCCGGCCGGC
>DATIWA010000494.1:0-4515 GCA_035465515.1 Candidatus Limnocylindrales bacterium
GTTACTGTTTGGATAGAAGTAGTTGCCATGTTCGCGCTCCCGAGAAATGGAAATTGGTGGCGGCGAGCCTCCCTCTCCGGAGAGAGCATAATGACGATAATTTTCTGGTCAGGCCAGGGTCTCTCTCGGCGGGTGGCCTGCTCCATAGATAGCCTCCAAATAACACTCGGAAGCGTGTAGATCAGTGACGTGGATCACATGGCAAATCTGGCGACGTCCGTTCGATGAAATCCACCACCGCGACGAAGATTCCTCGAACCGCTACGGCTTGCTCCGCCTCTCGCTCGCCGGCTTCCACTCGGGCCGCGTCGATCAGGCCTTGAATTACGGCCTGCGCCCGCGTTGTTGCTGACGTTGTAGCCGCCGCCGGGCAGCCCACGCTTTCGCCTGCTGTTGGCGAACCGTGGGATTGCAAAAGCTTCAGGCATCCAAAGCCAGTTCCCGACTCCCGCGCGCCGGGGGGCCCGGCAAACCCGCTGTTGGTTTGCTGGGGTGGGAATCCCGCGATAGGCTCCCAGAACTTGCCGCACCGTGCTACCGTAATTCGGGCTGTGCGGTCCAATGAAGGCGGACAACGGGATGCCATATCAACGCCAGATACTTCTTGCAAGAGGACCGGTCCCTCGTCCGTCCATTGTCATAGGCTCAATTGCCGCGCACCTTATTCTAGTGGCCCTGGTCCTGGTGTTCCGGCACACGGCAGGAGTCCGCATCGTGCCGCCGAAATATGAAACCGTGCAAGCCGTTTCAGGGGGGACGTATCTCGCCTTCAACGCAGCGGCAGGGCGGCACGCCAGTCCGTTGCGCGCGCATCGAAGACGGCGGACGCCGGCGCGCGGAGCCGGGGACGGTGGCGCCGCCTTGCAGGCCCTCCGCGGGCACGCGCAAAAGGCCACGGCAGGGATGCTGGAGAGCTTCAAGTTCCTCGGGTTTTATGGGTTCTCTCCGGACCACTATGAACTTGCCATTCAGACGGCGGGAGCGCTTCCTTCCATCTCAGCGGCTGAACTTCCGCCGCATTTTGAGCAGCTTGTGACCGTGGAGGTCACCATTGATGTTGATGGCCGCGTGGCTGACGCTCGGGTGGTGGGCGGAATGGTGGACCCGGGCATTGCGCGAACGCTGCTCGCGGCAATTCGCGAATTCAAGTACCACCCCGCGAAGCGCGACGGCACGCCCATACCGTCGCAACTCGACCTGGTCATCCACATTCCCAGTTAACGCCAGTGCGGGATGACGCCTCAGGAGACTGCAAGCCCGCGATTAAGAAGCTTTCTGCGGTCCGGCCAAAGCCGGTGCCGTTTCAGGATTTGTCTTTGGCCAGGGGAAGCACGCGCTGGACCAGCGCATCAGTAAAGCGCTCTGCGTCTTCATAAAAAGGGAAATGGCCGGCATTATCAAACCACACAAATTCCTTTTGCGGCGCCCTGATTGCCTGGCCGTACTGCCAGATCAATTGCGGACGGCAGTACGGGTCGTGCCGGCCTTCAAAAAAGAAAATCGGTGTGCGGAAGTCCAGCCCCATCTGCGTCAGGTCCACCTTCTCCACCTGCGCAAAAAAAGTATCCAGTGAAAGGGACTGCCCGCGGATAAAGCCCACGTCATCGGCCAGGGAATATTCCGGGGCTGACACCAGGTCGGTGAGAATTCTTCTGGTATCGGTAAAGTCCCCGGCGCTGGGCGGAGGGCCAAGCAATTGCTCTTCCCAGGAGCGGGCGATCACCTGCTTGTTAAAATCGGTGTCTGCGGAAGGATAAGGGACGATGCTCTTCAACTCTTTGATGGCCTGTTCGTTGTGTCTCTTGAGCGCCTCCTGCAAAGCATCCTGATAGGCCACGCTGTCGTTCTGCTCTAAATTGACGGCTTGCCCCACTCCCACATAGGCGTAGATCAGGTCCGGATGTTCGTGCGCCAGCCAGAGTCCCAGTACGCTTCCCCACGAATGGCCCAGAACAAAGATCTTTTTCCTGTGGAAGCGATTGCGAAGATAATTCACGACATCAAGCGTGTCCTGTTCCATCTGGGGAACGTTCATGGTCCTGCGCTGAAGGTCCCTGTTGTTCGATGCGTAGGTCTTGCCCGCGCCGCGCTGGTCCCATTGCACCACGGTGAAGTATTTCTCCCATGGGCCCTGAAACGAGCCGGCCAGGGGAATGAAAGCGACGCCCGGTCCGCCATGGATGAACAGCAGAATGGGATTGTCCACGTCCTGGCCCCGGACCTGGATCCACTGATCAATGCCGCCGATTCGCACCGCTTCCAGGCTGTTGATGCCGCGCGGAGAATGAATAGCGCGCTTCGCCGCAACCTTGTTTTGAAGATGTTTTCTATACAGCAGGGCAGACGAGAGCGCCACAACAAACAGGCAAAATGTTGCTATTGCGAGATACTTGAGAATCTTTCTGAGCACCAGCCCCTCCGGAGACCGCTTCAGTCAATACGCATGGCCCGCGCATTGCGGTTGCATGAAATACAGACGAACCAGGCATTTTCACGCCCGCCTTGCCACTCCATGGTACTTTGTTTCCGTGATGAAACTCCTTCCGCTCATGCTTCTCGCCGCCACCGCCGCGGCCCAGCAGTGGACCCGCGTCCCTGTTGCCACCAGCGCCGGCATTCGCGGGCTGAGCGTGGTCAGCGACAAAGTCATCTGGGCCAGCGGGACTGAAGGCACGGTGATTCGCACCGTGGACGGCGGCAAGACCTGGACAGCGATGCACGTTGCTGATGCGGAAAAGCTCGACTTCCGCGGCATCCACGCCTTTGATGACAGGACGGCGATCATCATCAGCTCCGGGCCGGCGGAAAAAGGCCAGGCCCACATCTATCGCACCAGTGACGGCGGAAAACTCTGGGCGCAAGTCTACGAACAGAAGACGCCCGGAGTTTTTTTCGACGCTGTTGCGGTCTGGGACCGGAAACATGGCATCGTGTTTAGCGACCCGGTAAGCGGACATTTCCTGCTGTTCACGACTGACGACGGCGGCCTTACCTGGAAGCAGGCTGCTCTTGCCGGGCTTCCACCGGCGCTCCCCAATGAAGGCGCTTTTGCCGCCAGCAATTCCTGTTTGACGGCGCAAGGCAGCTCGAACGTATGGTTTGCCACCGGCGGCGCCGGCGTGGCGCGTGTGTTTCGCTCCACCGACCGCGGCCAGACCTGGGCGGTGAGTGAAACGCCCATGCATCCGGCCAACGCTTCTTCGGGGATTTTTTCCCTGGCGTTTTCCGACGCAAAGAATGGAATCGCCGTGGGCGGCGATTACCGCCATCCCGAAAGCTCAGACCTGCCCAACGTGATGCGCACCGGTGACGGCGGCCAGACCTGGCAGCCGGCCCTGCCCACCGATCCCGCGGGCATTTATTTTTCGTCGGTTGCTCTGGCCGGCAATGCGGTGATCACCGGCGGCATCAAGGGGCTCTGGAGCAACTCTGGCGGCTGGAAACAGGAATCGACGACCAACGTGAATGCCGTCGCAGCCGGCCGCAGCGATATCTGGGCCGTCGGTCCGCAGGGCGCTGTGCTCAAAAGGTCCGCGCGCTGACGCGTTGCCGGTTGCCGAATGGGCATTGCAAATCGAAAGCCCTACCTTCATCTCCGAAGGCAGGGGCCACAAGTGACGCTGGACCTGTAAGTTGAGTCGCCAGGCGGGCGTCTGAGCCCGCTGCCGAAATCCTGAGCGAAGCCGAAGGATCTCTCTGGCTGGAAAATTGAAGGCCCTCAAATCCTCTCGAATCTGAGGGCCACAAGTGACGCTGGACCTGTAAGTTGAGGCGTCAGGCGGGCGTCTGAGCCCGCCGCCGAAATCCTGAGCGAAGTCGAAGGACCTTCTCTGCCTGAAAAATTGAAGGCCCTCAAATCCTCTCGAATCTGAGGGCCACAAGTGACGCTGGACCTGTAAGCCGAATTCTGTACGGCGTTGCCGCCGTGACGGTCATTCCTCTAGGCCGGCCATCGCTGGACGGCTCAAGCGACCTACCCGGAAGTTTGGCGCACCGAGCCGGCACGCATAAAGGCGGCTTGCGCCATCTTTATTCCTTCCCTATTTGGTCTTGCTCCGCGTGGGGTTTGCCATGCCCCGTGCATTACTGCCCGGGCGGTGCGCTCTTACCGCACCTTTTCACCCTTACCTCAGGCTTGTGCCGGCTTTCGCCGTTCGCTCACCTGAGGCGGTATATTCTCTGTGGCACTTTCCGTCCACCGGCCTTCAGGCACCCCTTGGGAGTACCAACGAAAGCCGGCGTCCCGGACGTTATCCGGCACGCTGCTCTGCGGAGTTCGGACTTTCCTCTCTCCTTCCGCGCGGCCTGAGTTTACCCCAGCGTTCACAGAAGGACAGCGACCATCCGGTCCGGCATCAGCTGACTACTATTATAAGATGATTTTGGCGCCGGGCCGGCTTCGGGCTGGGCACACACTCCGCAAAAAAGAAAAGCTTAATCTTCCGTTCCCGTGAGTCATCCCTGGCTGCTTTCCCAATCGATTTAAGTTGCCCGCTCCATGGGACCGCTGTATCC
>DATIWA010000495.1:0-5123 GCA_035465515.1 Candidatus Limnocylindrales bacterium
GCAATGCCGCAGGATCGAAGCCCTTTGGCGACTTGCGATAGCGCTGCGCGTAGATTTTAAGAAAGTGCGCGGCCAGCGGAGGAATGTCCTCGCGACGGTCGCGCAGCGGCGGAATATGCAGTTCCACTGTGTTCAGCCGGAACAGCAGGTCGGCACGGAAACGCCCTTCCGCACTCTCAAGTTTCAAGTCGGCGTTCGTCGCCGACAGCACGCGCACATCCACTTTATGGGTCCGTGAGGACCCCACGCGCTCCATCTCGCCGGTTTCCAGCACGCGCAACAGCTTGGCCTGCTGCTTCAACGGAACGTTGGCAATCTCGTCGAGAAAAAGTGTGCCTTTGTCGGCCAGTTCAAAGCGGCCAACGCGGTCCGCCCGCGCGTCGGTGAATGCCCCTTTCACGTGGCCGAACAGCTCGCTTTCAAAGGTTCCCTCCGGCAATCCGCCGGTGTTCACCGTGATCATGGGACGGCTGCTGCGCGGCGAAAGCGCGTGCAGAGTCTGCGCCACCACTTCCTTTCCCGTGCCATGCTCGCCGGTGATCAAAACGTTGGCGTCGCTGGGGCCGATGCGGCTGATCAGCGTGAGCAGCGGCTGCATGGCTTTTGATTCCGCGATAAAAACCGGGCGGTTCTGGGCGCGCAGCAGGCTGTTTTCCGCTTCCAGACGTTCCGCCCTGCGCATGGCGCGGTAAAGGTCAACCTGGCTGCGAATGATGGTCAGCAGGCGAGGATTGTCCCAGGGCTTCTGGATAAAATCGCGCGCGCCGCGCCGCATGGCTTCCACCGCCAGTTCCACGCTGCCCCAGGCCGTCATCACCACGATGGGCAGCCGGCTGTCCACGGCCTGTATGCGGCCCAACAGGTCAATTCCTTCCTGGCCGGAAGTGGTATCGCGCTGATAATTCAGGTCCATCAGCATCACGTCGAACTCGCCGCTTTGTACCGCCTCCAGCGCCGCGCCGGGATTGCTGACCGTATCAATAACGTAGCCTTCGGCCTTCAACAACAGCCGCAGGGCTTCCCGAACGTCCGCCTGGTCGTCTGACACCAGAATGCGAACTGGCTCCACCCTGGTGGTTGCTGCCGCCACACCCTCGATTTCCTGTGTCCTGGTTGACACCCGCAATCCCCCAAAATCCTGATCAAACGCTAGAAGCAGCTTACTACGCCGTGGCGCTGTCTTTGTTTGCCGCCGTATCATCCACTACCCAGCCGTCCTTGAGCTGGATGACCCGGTTCCCGTAGGCTGCATTGGCCTCCGAGTGCGTGACCTGAATGATGGTGGTTCCCTGCTCATTCAGCCTGCGGAACAGCTCCATGATTTCCTTCGCCTGCGCCGAGTGCAGGTTGCCGGTGGGCTCGTCGGCCAGAATCAATCTGGGATTTCCGGCCACCGCGCGCGCCACGCCTACCAGCTGCTGCTGCCCGCCGGACAGCTGGTTGGGATAAAGGTCTTTTTTGCCGACGATCTGAAAACGGTCCAGGATATCGGCCACCATGGAAGCCCGCTGCGCGCGCGGGATGTCGCGGTAGGAGAGCGGCACGTCAATGTTTTCCTGCACCGTCAGATTGTCGAGCAGATGGTAGCTCTGGAACACGAAGCCGATGAATTTACGATTGAGTTCGGCGCGCTTCTTGCGGTCGAGCTTGTGCACCGGGCTCTCGCTGAAAACGTACTCGCCGGCCCAGCCGTCATCCAGCATGCCTACAATACTGAGCATCGTGGTCTTCCCCGCTCCGGAGGGCCCCATGATGGTGACAAATTCGCCTTCCTGAATGTTGAGGTTGATGCGGCGAAGCAGCCATACCGTTCCCGCCGGGCTCTTGACTGTTTTCTCTACGTTGCGAAGTTGAATCATTGATTTCCTTATATCCGTAGCTCTCTGCGCGATCCGTGGTTCAGGTATGCGTGTATCGCGTACTTCGCCGCGAACCGCGACCGGGCCTGCGCTATCCGGCACCGCCATCGCCGGGTACCAGGCACTAATACTAACTGCTATTTTCTCACTCATACCGCAGCGCCACCACGGGGTCCACTTTGGTCGCGCGACGGGCCGGAACCAGGCCGGCAATCGCGGCAATGGCCGCCACCAACACGAGCTGACCGGGGCCTTTCACCGGAAGGGTCTTAAGCAAGTTTCCATCAGGCTTGCAGCTCCCATGCGAACGACAATTCCGGCTTGCTTCGCGGCATTATGTGTGTGCGACTCCTGCACAAGCCTGCCGGATGTGGGCATCAGATCTGGGTGGCGCCCAGGTCGTGCAGGGCGCCCAAAGCCCAGGCAGCGTTCTTGCGGGCCTCCGCAGCCGGAGAAGTCTTGAGAACGCGGATCAGAGCGTCAATCGAAGGGCGGCCGATGTTGACCAGCGCCGCGGCGGCTTCCTCGCCCAATGTCAACTTTTGCAGAATCTTGCTGGTGCGATATTTGAGCGGGTCAATCTCGGTAGTGTCTGCCAGGAGTTCCACCAGAGGGTCAACAGCCGGCGCCGCTGCAACATGCTGCTGCCCCAGCCAGTAGGCGGCTGCCGCTTTCTCCTGTGCCTTTCCGGTCTTCAGCAACGCAATGTGCCGCGAGATGGATTTCGTGCTGTTCGTTGTCTTGTCGGGAGTTGTCGCAGGCCGCCAGGCGCCGAACGCCGAGATGACCAGCATCCCCAGACCAAGCAGAAGGCCCAACCCTGATCTCCTAATTTCCTGCATGAGCAACTCCTTATAGAAACAGCAGTCGCGTTGCCTGAAACCATTGATCTTGCGCTGCCTCGGCAACAGGGCATGCATGCTGATTCGCATTTTTCATACCGAAAGACGCAATCTCGTAAGCGAATGAAAACAAGATATTTGGCCTTGGACACCCGATGGCGGCGAAGGCCTTGTTCTGTTCGCTAACGCACTTCGCTGTTCGAAAATGAACAGTCTCTAACTGCTTACGAAGTGGTGGCGCTTGAAGTTCTAAGTCAGACAAAAAGAAAAATCAGGAAGCTCTTCCTGAATAGTCGAACAGGCAGGCCAGAAAAAAGAGCAAGGCCCCGATGCTGAAAGTAATTGAAGGATTACGCAGCTACTCGTAGCGCAGAATCACCATGGGATCCACCCTGGTGGCGCGGCGTGCGGGGACATAGCCGGCAAACACCGCTACCGCGCTCAGTAAAGCGGCGATGGCGACGAAGGTCAGGGGATCGTTGCTGCCCACTCCGAACAGCAACCCGGCGAGCGCCCGGGTCGCGAGCAACGCAGCAAAGATACCGCACCCAATCCCGATGGCAACCAGACGCAGCGTCTGTCCCAGGACCAATCGCATCACCTCGCCGCGGCTGGCGCCGAGCGCCATGCGGATACCCATTTCACGGGTGCGCTGCACCACCCAGAAAGAAATCAGTCCGTAGATTCCGATGGCCGAGAGCAGCAGCGCCAGGGCGCCGAAAAGCGCCAGCAGCACCATATTGAACCGTGGCTGGGAAATGAAGCGGTCAAGATACTGGTCCATGGTAAGAAGGTCGTAGACCGCCTGGGAATTATCTATCTGCGCCACCTCGTGCCGCAGAGCGGGCCCAAGGTCCGCGGGATTTCCCCGGGTGCGCACCACGATACTCATCGTGCGCATGGGGTTTTGCAGATAAGGCAGATAAACCTCTCCTTTGCTCTGGTCGGCGAGAGCGGAAAGATGCTTTACGCTGCCCACCACGCCGATGACTTCGCGCCATACCGGCTTCGGCGATTGTCCGCCTGCGGACATCCCCAGTTCAACGTTGATTCGTTTGCCGACCGGATTCTCTCCCGGCCAATAAGCGCGGGCGGCGCGTTCGTCAACCATCACAACAGGCGGAGCGTTGGGGCCATCCGCTTCCGCAAAGCTTCTGCCCTTCAGCAGCGGGATTCCCAGCGCGCTGAAATACCGGGGGCTGACTGCGGCGAAAAAAGCATGCGGCTCCACGCTGCTGTTGCGGCCTTCCACGTCAAAACTTTGCGTCCAGTCGCCGAGCAGCGGCAGGGTGGATCCTATGGCCGCGTTATCCACCTGCGGCAAACTTGAGAGCCGCTGCAGGAGCTGCTGGTAAAAGGCGGACATTTTCGCAGGCTCGTGGTAATTCTGCTCCCGCAATGACACCCATGCGGTAAGCGCGTTGCCGGAGCTGAAACCGGGATCGCTCTCCCGCACGTGAATGAAAGTGCGGATCAGCAAGCCAGCACAAGCCAGCAAAACCAGGGCAACGCCGACTTCGGCAACCACCAGCACGTTGCGGATCCGGTCGCGTCCGTGCGCGGTGGAAGTCCGCCCGCCGGACTTGAGGGCGGCAGCCGCCGCGTCCTGTGAAGAATGCAGCGCGGGAAAAATTCCAAACAACAGCCCAACGAACATCGCGAGCGCCAGAGTAAACAGCACGACGTGCGAATCCACGCTGATCCGCACAAAGCTCGGGATCTGTATGGGGACCAGCGACAGCAGAAGGCCGGTCCCCTGATATGCCAGGGCCAGCCCAAACGCGCCTCCGCACAGGGAAAGCAGCGTGCTTTCCGTCAGCAATTGCCTGATCAGGCGAGCGCGCGTAGCGCCCAGGGCGGAGCGGACCGCAACTTCCTTCTGGCGTGCTGAGGCGCGGGCCAGCAAGAGATTGGCGACATTGGCGCATGCGATCAGAAGAACGCATCCTACTGCAGCCAGCAACACCAGCAGGGCGGGACGGAGATTTTCCTGCATGACTTCCGGGAGAGGCTCAGCGAAGACATGAAAACCGGAGGGGGCCAACTCCGGAAACTGGCGCAACAATTGCGCGCTGATGTCGGCGAGTTCGGCCCTGGCCTGCTGCGTGGTCACCCCCGGACGCAGGCGCGCCACCACATCCAGATATTCGTGCGTGCTCTGCGCTTCCTGGGGCGTGAATGCCAGGGGCGTCCACAGGCCCGCTCCCGATGGCATCTGGAACCCCTGCGGCATGACGCCGATAACCGTGTAGTTGAGACCGTCCAGCGAAAGGGTCTTGCCCAGGATCTGAGGGTCGCTTCCGAATTGCTGCTTCCACACAGCGTGGCTCAAGACCACCTCCCGGTTCTTCCCCGGCTGGTCTTCTTCGGAAGTAAAGCTCCTCCCCAGTTCCGGCTTGACGCCGAGGGTCGAAAAGAAATT
>DATIWA010000496.1:0-3403 GCA_035465515.1 Candidatus Limnocylindrales bacterium
GAACATGGCGACAAACCCGCAGCCCGCTTCACAAAAGCTGCTGAATGCCAAGTTTCGGCAGTTGCAGGCCAAGGTCGCCGAAAACCGTCCCAGCGACGATACTGAAATCATCCGCAAAGCCTACGATTTTTCTCTCAAACACCACCAGGGCCAGACCCGCGCCTCAGGAGAGCCGTATCTAATTCATCCGCTGGAAGTTGCTTTGGTCCTTGCGGACATGAAGCTGGATTCCACGGCCATTGCCGCCGGGTTGCTGCACGATGCCATTGAGGACACCACGGTCACCCACGAAGACATTCGCCGGGAGTTTGGCGACCAGGTGGTCCACATTGTGGAGGGCGTGACCAAGATCGAGAAGATTGATTTTGCCAGCCGTGAAGAGCGGCAGGCGGAAAACGTGCGCAAGATGGTGCTGGCCATGGTGGATGACATCCGCGTGGTGCTGATCAAGCTGGCGGACCGGCTGCATAACATGCGCACGTTGCAGCATCTTCCGGAAGACCGCAGGCAGAATGTGGCCCGCGAGACGCTGGAAATTTATGCTCCTCTGGCGCACCGGCTGGGCATGGGCAAGGTCCGCGGCGAACTGGAAGACCTCTCATTCCGCTACGTGGACCCGATCGGCTACGAGCAGGTGCACCAGGCGGTGGAATCGCGGCGCAAGGCGGGTGAGGCGTTCCTGGCCAAGGTGATCAAGATCCTTCAGCAGAAGCTGAAAGAGAACGGCGTGGAAGCCCGCGTGGACAGCCGCATCAAGAGGCTCTACAGCATCCACCAGAAGCTGCTGCGCCAGCGCATCACCGTGGACCAGGTTTATGACCTGCTGGCGGTGCGCATCATCACCAAGTCCGTGAAGGACTGCTACACCGTGCTGGGCGCCATCCACCAGATGTGGCGGCCGGTGCCGGGAAGGATCAAGGATTTTATCGCCATGCCGCGGCCGAACCTTTACCAGTCGCTGCATACCACGGTGATCACCGAAGACGGCCACCAGTTTGAAGTGCAGATCCGCACGGAAGAGATGCACAAGATGGCGGAGGAAGGCATTGCGGCGCACTGGAAATACAAGGACGGCGGTCCGGTTTCGGCCAAGGACGAGCAGCGGCTGGCATGGCTGCGCCAGGTGGTGGAGTGGCAGCAGGACGTAAAGGACCCCAATGAATTTCTTTCCACGCTGAAAGTCGATCTTTATCCGGAAGAGGTTTATTGCTTCACGCCCATGGGCAAAGTGGTGATCCTGCCACGCGACGCCAGCGCCATTGATTTTGCCTACGCCATTCACACTGAAGTGGGTCACACGTGCGTGGGAGCCAAGGTAAACGGGCGCATTGTTCCGCTGCGCTACAAGCTGCGCAACGGCGATGTGGTGGAAATCATGACGCAGCCGGGACACAACCCGAGCCGCGACTGGCTGGGGTTCGCCAAGTCCACGCGCGCGCGCAACAAGGTCCGCCACTGGCTCAACATCCACCAGCGCGAGCGGGCCATTGAGATCGGCAAAAAGCTGCTGGAGAAGCAGGCGCGCAAATATCGCCTGGCCATGAAGGACTTTGACGACAAAGAGCTGGACAAGATCGCCAAGGAGTATGGCCTGGGGGGAGCGCAGGACCTGATGGCGGGGATCGGGTACGGAAAGTTTTCCGCCCGGCAGGTGCTGGCCAAACTTTCTCCCGGGCTGTCTGACGTCCCGCCGGCGGAGGAAGCGCCGAAGAATACGAGCACGCTGGGGACGGTGATACGGCGCGTCTTTGGCCAGAGCGCGGACGGCGGCGCCATAAAAGTAAAGGGCTACAACGATCTGCTGGTCTATCGGGCGCGATGTTGCAATCCCATTCGCGGCGAAGCCATTGTGGGCTACGTGACCCGCGGCAAGGGCGTGGCCGTGCATGCCGTGAGTTGTCCGAACGTGACCAACCTGATGTACGAGGCCGACCGGAGGATTGCCGTTGAGTGGTCCAAACCGGCTGTGATGGGCCGCCAGAGCGGCAAGGCAACGTATCCGGTGAAGCTGACGGTTTTCTGCGATGACCGCGCCGGCATGCTTAAGCAGCTCACCGCCGTGATCAGCGACGACAACACCAACATCCGCAACATTGAAGCCCGCACCGCAGACAGCCAGGCAACCATTGACATCGTGATTGATATTGAAGACGTGAAACACCTGGAACGAGTGATGACCGGCCTGCGAAGGATTTCCGGCATTCATGACGTGCAGCGCTTGAACAAAGTTTAGCCGCGGCCCCACCCGGATCAATCGGGATGAAAAGAACGGGCGGCCGGGGCCGTGCCCGCCCCATTTGTCTTATCAGCGGTTATCAGCGAAAATCTGCGGCAGACGTTTTTACGGAGGATTCATGAGCTTTAGCCGAGAGGTGGTCTCCACGCCGAATGCCCCCAAAGCCATTGGGCCATACTCGCAGGCCATCAAGGCCAACGGATTTGTGTTTATCTCGGGGCAGGTGGCATTTGATCCGGCGACGGGAAACCTGATCGAAGGCGGGATCGAGCAGCAGACCGAGCAGGTGTTGAAGAACGTTGCGGCAATTCTTCAGGCCGCGGGCAGCAGTTGGGAAAAGGTGGTGAAGACCACGGTGTTTCTCAAGAACATGGCGGAATTCGGGCAGATGAATGAGGTTTATGGGAAATTCTGCAAAGGAGCGCCCCCTGCCCGTTCCACGGTGGAAGTGGCAAGATTGCCGAGGGACGTGTCGGTAGAAATTGACGTAATTGCGCTGGCTTAAGGCAGCCGAAGCGAGACATAAAGAAAGCCTCCCGTTTCCGGGAGGCTTTTGAATTCTGGATGAAGATCAGGAAGCTTTTGTGACCTTGCCGGACTTGATGCAGTTGGTGCAAACGCGAATACGTTTGTTGGCGCCTTTCACCCTGGCGTGCACCGGGCGCAGATTGACGTTCCAGCGGCGGCGGCTCGTGTTGTGAGCGTGGCTGATCTTGTTTCCAAATTGCGGGCCTTTGCCGCAGATTTCGCAAACTTGTGCCATGTTGGCTGACTCCCAGATTTCCGACTCGGAAGAGCTATTGAAGGCTTCAGAGCTTTGAGGTTAAAGGTAAATTCTACAGCAAGATACGGAGTTCTGGCAAGAAAGCGCTGATCGCACGGCACTCAGCCCCCCTCGGGAAAGCGCTACGCAGTCAGCCGCTGGCATTCAGCCCCTGCGCAGAATGCGTGACCTCGACCAGCGGTGAGAATGGGCCGGTTCAGGCGCCTTCCGCGGGAGTAGAACAAAGAACCCTTGGCGGATGGAAGGTGTTCAAGTCGAAGGGGAGCAGCAGCATGGCGCAGTTCTGGGGAATGAAAGAGCGGTCCCAGGCGCCAGAAAAATGGGCATGGATGGAGCGCATCACGGCCCCGTGGCTGACCACCACTGATTCCCCCTGCGGATAG
>DATIWA010000497.1:0-3416 GCA_035465515.1 Candidatus Limnocylindrales bacterium
CCCCGGCCAGACCGGTCTCCAAGGCAATCGTCCGCCACATGCTGCAATACTTTCCCAGCAAGGGCCTGATCCAGCATGAATGGGAGAAGCACGGCACGTGCAGCGGCCTTTCCGCCGCCGATTACTTTGCCAGGGCCGAACAGGCCTTCGAGCAGGTGAAGCTGCCGGACCAGTATAAGAACCTCAGCAGGGACCAGATGCTCGCGGTGGGCGACATCGAAGAAAACTTCGCCGCCGGCAATCACGCCCCGTCAGATGCTTTCAGGGTCTCATGTCATAACAAAGCTCTCGCCGGCGTCGAGGTATGTCTGACCCGCGACCTGAAGTACCGGTCATGCGGCGAGACGGCCCGCGAGTGTGGAGTTACGCCCGTGCTGGTGCGCGCGCCCAGATAAAGGGGGACGGCTATTCCGCCCAGTCGAATGCGCGGCCCACGGCCTTTTTCCACTGCTGATACATCTGGTCTCGCCGCCGGCTCTCCAGCGCCGGCGTCCAGGTTTGATCGGCCGCCCATCCGGCGCGCAGCTCTGCTGTGCTCTTGCTCCATCCGGTCGCGAGTCCGGCGGCATAAGCAGCGCCGAGCGCCGTGGTTTCCGTAACCGCGGGACGCACCACCTGGCGATTCAGAATGTCGGCCTGGAACTGCATCAGCAGACGGTTGGCCACCATGCCGCCGTCCACGCGCAGCACTCCCAGCTTGATTCCCGAGTCTTTCTCCATGGCCTGCACAACGTCGCGGGTCTGGAACGCCGTGGCTTCCAGCACCGCGCGCGCCAGGTGCGACCGGTTCGCATAGCGCGTAAGTCCCACAATGGTTCCGCGCGCGCCTTCATTCCAATACGGAGCGTAGAGTCCGGAGAATGCCGGGACAAAGTACACGCCGCCGTTGTCCTCTGCGGCCCGCGCCAGATCCTCAATCTCCGCGCTGCTCTTGAACATCGCGAGATTGTCGCGAAGCCACTGCACCAGCGCCCCGGCAATGGCCACGCTACCTTCCAGCGCATAGCATGCCGGCGAAGCCCCAAACTTGTAGGCGACGGTGGTGAGCAGGCCATGAGTTGAGGGCACAAGGCTGCCGCCGGTGTTCATGAGGAGAAAACAACCGGTGCCGTAGGTGTTCTTGGTCTCGCCGCGTTCAAAGCACGCTTGTCCCACCAGCGCGGCCTGCTGGTCCCCTAAAATTCCGGCGATGGGCACGCCGGCGAGTTCGCCTTCCGCAACTTCGCCATAAATCTCGCTGCTGGAACGGATCTGCGGCAACATCCCGGGAGGAATTTCAAACGCGTGAAGCAGTTCCGTGTCCCAGGCAAGCGTTTGCAGGTTCATGAGCTGAGTGCGGCTGGCGTTGGTCACATCGGTCACGTGGACTCCGCCCTGTGGTCCTCCGGTGAGGCGCCAGGCCAGAAAGCTGTCCATGTTTCCGCACAGGATTTCTCCCGCTTCAGCGCGGCGGCGCAATCCAGGCACGTTGTCCAGCAGCCAGCGCAGCTTGAGCGCGCTGAAATAGGTCGAAAGCGGCAGGCCGGTGCGGCTGCGGAAGAAAGGATCGCCGATTTCACGCGCCAGCCGTGCTACGTCCCCGGACACGCGCGTGTCCTGCCACACGATGGCCTTCGCCGCGGCCTTTCCCGTGCGCCGGTCCCACACCACCGCGGTTTCACGCTGGTTGGTGATCCCGATCGCCGCCAGATCGGCAGGCCGCAGCCCGCTTCTCGCCAGGCCTTCCTGCATGACCTCCCGCGTGCGCTGCCAGATTTCTTCCGGGTCATGTTCTACCCAGCCCGGCTGCGGATAGATCTGTTCGTGCTCGCGCTGCGCGCAGTGCACAATGGCGCCCTGGCGGTCGAAGATGATGAACCGTGTGCTGGTCGTGCCCTGGTCGATGGCTGCGATGTAATCCGGCATCTGGGTCGTGATCAATTCTAACCATTTCCTTGCCGGATTCTGAATTGCGCTCCTGCGGCGTTCCTGTTTCCTGTCCCGCACAAGCCCGGTCTCATATACAATTTGCTGCTCACACCAGCTCTGGAGGCCCTGATGAAACGAGTTTTCGTTGCCGCCGTCATCTGCCTTGTAAGCCTGCTCCCGCTCTCCGCCGCCAATTCCGGCGATGAGCCGCTCTATGGTTTCACCGCGTCCAGTTCGCATTCCGAGCGCGACTGGGAGAACAAGCTGCGCGCCATTCCCGATCCTAAAATCATGCGCGACAACATGCAGCGCCTGAGCGCGCGGCCCCACCACCTGGGGTCAGCCTATGACAAGCAGAACGCCGAGTGGATCCTGAGCCAGTTCAAGTCCTGGGGACTGGACGCCCACATCGAGACCTTTGACGTGCTGTTCCCCACGCCCAAAGAGCGCGTGCTTGAACTGATCGCTCCCACCCACTACACGGCGAAGCTGCTGGAGCCTCCGGTCGCCGGAGACCCGACCTCCAGCCAGCAGAGCGAACAACTGCCCACCTACAACGCCTATTCCATTGACGGCGACGTGACCGGAAAACTGGTGTATGTGAACTACGGCTTGCCAAAAGACTATGAAGACCTGGACCGTCTGGGCGTTTCCGTGAAAGGGGCCATCGTGATCGCGCGTTACGGCCACTCCTGGCGCGGCATCAAGCCCAAGGTCGCGGCCGAACATGGCGCCATCGGCTGCATCATCTATTCCGACCCGCGCGACGACGGCTATTTCCAGGACGATGTTTTTCCCCAGGGTCCCATGCGCAATGAAAATGGCGTGCAGCGCGGCAGCGTCATGGACATGACGCTCTATCCCGGCGACCCGCTCACTCCGGGTGTGGGGGCCACGGGCCACGTAAAGCGCATGGCCATCAAAGACAGCCCGACCATCACGAAAATTCCCGTGTTGCCCATCTCCTATGGCGACGCCAGGCCGTTGCTCGCGGCGTTGCAAGGCCCCATGGCGCCGGAGAGCTTCCGTGGCGGCCTTCCCGTTCCGTATCACGTCGGCCCCGGACCGGCCCAGGTCCACCTGAAAGTCCGGTTCAACTGGGACACCAGGCCCGCTTACGACGTCGTGTTCAAGATTCCCGGGAGCCAGTCGCCTGACCAGTGGATTGTCCGCGGCAATCATCATGATGCATGGGTCAACGGCGCGGAAGACCCCATCTCCGGACAGATCGCCCTGCTGGAGGAAGCCCGCGCTCTGGGCGAGCTGTTGAAGCGGGGATGGAAGCCCAAACGCACCATCATCTATTGCGCATGGGACGGTGAAGAGCCCATGCTCCTGGGCTCCACGGAGTGGGCGGAATTTCACGCCGATGAACTCCGGCAGCACGCTGCCATCTACATCAACACGGACGGCAACGGCCGCGGGTTCCTGGGTGTCGAGGGATCGCACTCCCTGGAAAAGTTTGTAAACGGCGTGGCCCGCGACATAACCGATCCCGAGAAGAACAT
>DATIWA010000498.1:0-3622 GCA_035465515.1 Candidatus Limnocylindrales bacterium
AAGGGAGGAGTTCCGCAAGCTGCATTCGCAGCAGGCGGGTCTGCAGATTCAGGCAGTGCAGCGGCAGGAAGACAACGCGCAGCACCAGATCCAGGAGTTACAGCAGCAGGCGACGCTTGCATCCGAGCAAATCCGCATAGAAGACGACCTGCTGGCCAAAGGTCTGGTTACGCGGCAGCAGACGATTGCCGCTCGTCAGCACCTGGCGTCCATTGAGAGCGATATCGCGAACCGTCGCGCCGAAATCAAGCAACTGGAGGCGCAGCGTTTCGAATACCAGGCCAAGCCGCTCGAAATGGACACCGAAATGAACGGAAAAGTCTTCGAGCTGGAACGCGATCTGGCAGAGTTGCAGAAGGAATTTGAGATCAACAGCAGCGTGGTCTCGCCCTATGCCGGAGAGGTGATTGAGTTGAAGGTCTATCCCGGCGCGACCGTCGCTTCCCAGACGCCGGTACTCAGCATTCAGCCGGAGACGAACAACCTGGAGATCCTGGCCTATGTGCCCTCTCTCCGCGCCAAGGAAATCAAGACGGGCATGGATGTCCAGATTTCCCCGTCCACAGTGAAGCGCGAGGAATACGGGTACATGCTGGGCAGGGTAATTCATGTCGCCGATTTTCCCTCCACCAAGGCGGCATTAATGCGGAACTTTGAGAATGAGAACCTCATCTCGGCGCTCACCGATTCCGGGACGGTGACTGAGGTCAGGGTCGAGATGGCGCCGGACAGCATGACCCCGAGCGGCTTCCGATGGTCTTCCTCAAAAGGACCGCCGATCCTGCTTTCGGGCGGAACTCTGTGTTCGGTGCAGATCGTTACCATGCGGCAAAAGCCTCTGGCTTTGGTGATGCCTTTCTTGAAGCAAAAGCTGGGGTTGGACTGAGACAGGGACACGGGATGATTGAGGCAGCTTCAAAAACTCGCAATGGGCATTACGCCCTGACGGCCCGGCGCCTGATCGAAAAGGTGGCGCGCCGCGGTGCGCCGCCGGCTGCGCCCCAGGGAAGCGACACCGGCCCTGAGAAAACGCTGGAATTCAAGCACCGCAGGTTCAAAACTCCCACCGTCCTGCAGATGGAAGCCGTGGAGTGCGGGGCAGCATCGCTTTCCATCATTCTCAGTTATTACGGCCTTTTTGTGCCGCTGGAAAAGCTGCGGGTGGCCTGCGGCGTTTCGCGCGACGGCAGCAAAGCCATCAACGTGCTTAAAGCCGCGCGAAACTACGGATTGATTGCCAAAGGGATCAAGAAGGAGCTGCAGGAGCTTGGCGACCTTCATCTCCCGATGGTCGTGTTCTGGAATTTCGCGCACTTTCTCGTGGTGGAGGGGTTTGGCCGCGACAAAGTGTACCTGAACGATCCCGCAACCGGCCCGCGCGCGGTCTCCTTCAAGGAATTTGACGAGTCCTTCACCGGAGTTGTGCTGCTCTTCGAGAAGGGGCCGGAGTTCAAGCGGGGCGGAAGCAAACCGCGCATTCTGCGTTCGCTGCAAAGCCGGCTGCCGGGAAGCCGCCTTGCCCTGATGTATGTGGCGCTCAGCACGCTGGCGCTGGCCCTGCCGAACCTCATCGTGCCGATCTTCTCCAAGGTGTACGTTGACAATTTCCTGATCGGCGAGATGCGCAACTGGCTTAAGCCATTGCTGCTGGTGATGACGATCATCGCCGCCTTGAAGGGCACGCTTACATACCTCCAGCAGCGCGCCCTGCTACGCGTTGAATTCAAGCTTGCCTTGACCTCTTCCGCCAAATTTCTGTGGCATGTGCTGCGGTTGCCCATGGACTTCTTTGCGCAGAGGCTCGCCGGTGAAATCGGTTCGCGCGTAGAGATCAATGATCGGGTCGCCATCCTGCTTTCCGGAGATCTGGCCACCAACATCGTAAATATCTTCCTGATCGGGTTTTACGCCGCCCTGATGCTCCGCTATGACGTAATGCTGACCCTGATCGGAATCTTTATCTCCATGCTGAACCTGGTGGCGCTTCGTTACGTGTCGCGCAAGCGGTTGGATGACAGCCGCAAGCTCCTTCAGGAGCAAGGCAAGATGCTCGGCGTGGCGGTGATGGGGCTGCAAAGCATCGATACCCTGAAAGCCACGGGAGCAGAATCAGACTTCTTCTCACGGTGGGCCGGATACCAGGCGAAGGTGGTCAACGCACAACAGAGCCTGGGCATGTCTTCCGTGCTTCTTTCCTCCGTCCCGCCGCTGCTTACGGCAATTAATTCCACGGCCATCCTCGCTCTCGGCGCCGTCCGGGTGATGAATGGCGTGCTGACCGTCGGCATGCTGATCGCTTTCCAAAGCCTGATGGCAAGCTTTATTGATCCCGTTACCAGGCTGGTGGATCTGGGCGGAAAATTACAGGAGGCCCAGGGGGCGATGAGCCGGTTAGACGATGTTTTCAATTACCCGGCTGACTCCCAGGTTTCAACCAGCATGGTCCCGGCAGTGACCCCGTCCGACCTCCAGCGGCTTCAGGGCTACGTGGAACTGAAAGACATCACTTTCGGGTATAGCCGGCTTGAAGCTCCACTGCTTTCAGGCTTTTCTCTGCGGCTCGAGCCCGGCCAAAGAGTCGCTCTGGTCGGCGGCTCCGGGAGCGGAAAATCCACGGTGGCAAAGATAGCCGCCGGTCTTTTCGAGCCATGGCAGGGGGAGGTGCTGTTCGACGGCAAATCGCGGCAATCGATCGCGCGCACAGTGCTCAACAATTCGCTCGCGCTGGTAGACCAGGACGTTTTTCTTTTCGAGGGCAGCGTCAGAGACAACCTGACTTTGTGGGACAGCAGCATCCAGGACGAGGTGCTGGTGGAAGCGGCGAAGGATGCCTGCATCCACGACGACATCGCCAACCGGCCGGGAGGCTACGACTCCTTTGTCATGGAAACCGGGCGGAATTTCGGAGGCGGCCAGCGGCAGCGGCTGGAGATCGCGCGGGCGCTGGCCACGAACCCAAGGATCCTCATCCTCGACGAAGCGACCAGCGTGCTGGACGCAGAAACAGAAAAGCTGATCGATGAGAACTTGCGCCGGCGCGGGTGCACCTGCCTCATCGTAGCCCACCGTTTAAGCACAATCCGCGACTGCGACGAAATCATCGTGCTTGACCGCGGCCAGGTGGTGCAGCGCGGGACACATGAGGAACTCTTAAAGCTCGATGGCATGTATGCCAATCTCATCAAGGCGGTTTGAAATGGCCACCGTTCAACTTTTCAACCCGAAGGCAGGCGACACGCAGGGCGAAGGCGAACTGTGCAGGTCGTTCTCCCCTCAACAGCCAGGCAAGGTGTGGATGGTGGAATCAGGGAAGGTGGACCTGTTCCTCCAGGAATCAAGGGCGGGAGCGCCCCCGGGGGCCCGTTCTCACGTGTTGCGGATTGAAAAGAACCAGGCCCTCTTCGGTCTGAATGCCAGCCGGCAGCCAGGAGTGGTGCTGGTCGCAAGTCTTCATCCGGGAACGGTGCTCAGCTGCATGGACCTTCAGGAACTTCGCGGCCCTGAACCGGTCCCACAAAATTCCGAAACCGTGCGGCTCATCAATGAGTGGGTGCACAAGCTCTATTTCGCGTCCAGCTCAACCATGCCGCCCCGGGAGTTCAAAGGGATCAAAGCCGGCGTC
>DATIWA010000499.1:0-2662 GCA_035465515.1 Candidatus Limnocylindrales bacterium
GCGGGAATACTCGCGCGCCCTTGAGGCCCATGTTAAGACTCTTCAGGAAAGCGAAACGTTGTAGAGTCGTTCCGGAGTCTGGCTGGGCCTGTGGAAGGTTTGCTTCGGACTGCTGGCGGCGCCGGTGAACGGCGAGGCCGAATAAGCATTTCACCGGCTGTTGATACATGGGCGGATTTGTTAGACTTCGGCTTCGCTAAAAAGGAGGGATTTGAGATGGTAAGAAGTGTTTGGTCAGGATTGGCCGCTGTAAGTTTGACCGGGGCGCTGCTGGTTTTCGCGAGTCTGGGAGCCGGCGCGCAATCGAGTCCCGCCGCCCCCGCCTCGAATGCTGCCGTCGTAAAAACCGCAGAACAGGCCTACAAAAACATAGTGGTGCTCAAGGGGACGCCGGCAGACCAGCTAATCCCAGCCATGCAGTTCATCAGCGCTTCGCTCGGGGTCCAGTGCAGCTATTGCCACAACACCAAGGCGTTTGCCGAGGACAAGCTCAAACCCAAAGAAACAGCCCGGAACATGATCCGCATGGAACTTGCCATTAATAAGGAAAACTTCAAGGGCGCAAAGAACGTGACCTGCTATTCCTGCCACCGGGGTTCGACCGCGCCGGTGGCCATACCGGAGATCGGCACGGAGCATAAGCCGCAGACAGCCCAGGAGGAGAAGCCGGAGGCGGGAGACGCGACTGTTTCTGCGGAGACGATTGTCAACCATTTCATCCAGGTGGTAGGCGGAGTGCAGGCCCTGCAGAAAATTGCAACGCGCGGCGAATCGGGCACCATCAGCTTTAATAAGATCACGCTTCCCATTGATGTTTTGTCGAAGGCGCCAAACAAGCGGATTTCGCTCCTGCACCAGGCAGCCGGAGATTACATTACGGCTTTCAACGGAAAGATAGGCTGGCTGGACAACCCTGGCGAACCCTCCAGAATGATGACTACCGCGGAAACATACGCCGCGCAGCTTGATGCGGAGATTGCGTTTCCCTACAACCTGCCGCATATGTTCAGCCAGATGCATGTCTCGAAATCAGAGAAGGTCAATGGCCGGGACTGCTATGTTGTTCTGGGAAGCAACACAGGTCAGCCGGATGTGAAGCTCTACTTCGACAAAGAGTCCGGGTTGCTGGTGCGGATGGTTCGCTACGCGGATTCACCCCTGGGCAAAGTGCCGACGCAAGTCGATTTTGCGGATTATCGGAATGAGAAAGAGGTAAAGATGCCCTACAGCTGGACCCTGGCGCGTCCGGGCGGAGGCTTTACCATTCAGGTCATCAGGGCCGACCAGAACATTCCTCTGAAAGATGCCAAATTCATGCCGAAGGGCGCTCCCGCCGGTGGTGATTAGGGCCATCACGCCGGCTGATTTGCTGTAAAGGAGATCTCATGCCGCTGAACTGGATTGACTGGCTGGTAATAGCCGGCTATCTGCTGATCAACCTCCTCATCGGCATCTACTATCGCCGGCGGGCGGGCGGGAACACAGAGGAGTTCTTTGTTTCCGGACGGAACGTATCCTGGTGGCTGGCCGGCACGTCCATGGTGGCCACCACATTTGCTGCCGATACGCCGCTCTTTGTGAGCGGCGTGATTGCCACACAGGGAATCGCCGGGAACTGGATCTGGTGGAGTTCCTGCCTGAGCGGGATGCTCACCGTCTTTTTCTTTGCCCGCTACTGGCGCCGGTCTGAGGTCCTGACTGATGTCGAGCTGACGGAAATTCGCTACGCCGGAAAGCCGGCGGCTTTTCTGCGCGGATTCAAGGCTGTCTATCTTGGTCTGATCATGAACTGCCTGATCCTGGGCTGGGTGACCAATGCCATGGTCAGTATCATTGCCGTCCTGCTGGGCCCCATCATTCAGCAGGGAAAAATTGTGCAACTCGCCCTCGGCGGTCACACATTACTGCATTACACGCTTGGAACGCCGCAACATACTGCGCTGCTCATCTGCATCCTTGTGCTCATTCCTTTCACCGGAATTTACACCTCGATTGGCGGGCTCTGGGGAGTGCTGGTGACGGACCTCTTCCAGTTCATCTTGAAAATGGGAATGGTGATTGTTCTCGCCTGGGTGGCTGTCGTCAAGATTGGCGGCATGCAGGCGCTGAAGCTCCAGCTTCAGATGGTGGGACATGCCATGCCGGGAGGGCAGCGGATTTCAGATCCGCTGGCGTTTCTTCCTGATTTTCATCTTGGCTGGACGAGCAGCGCGCTGTGGACCCTGCCTGTGCTTACCTTCCTGACTTATCTTGGCGTGCAATGGTGGTCGGCCTGGTACCCGGGCGCCGAGCCGGGAGGCGGCGGCTATGTGGCCCAGCGCATGTTTTGCGCTCGCGATGAGAAGAATTCGCTGGGGGCCACTCTCTGGTTCAATATCGCCCATTACGCGCTCAGGCCCTGGCCCTGGATCATTACCGGGCTGGTGGCGCTGGCCGTGTATTCGCCGCATGGCGGACTCAACCCCAGCGCCGCATTTGCAGCCAGCCCTCAGCAGGGATATGTCATGGTGCTTCGTGACTACCTGCCTCCGGCGCTGCGCGGCGTAATGGTGGCCGCTTTCCTCGCGGCCTTCATGTCAACGCTGGGGACCCAGCTAAACTGGGGAGTTTCATATCTGGTGAACGATCTCTATCGCCGGTTTCTGGTTCGCCATAAGAGCGA
>DATIWA010000500.1:0-17790 GCA_035465515.1 Candidatus Limnocylindrales bacterium
CCTGAGCCAAGGCCGTGCCTGGGCAGGCAGACAGAACCCCGCACTTCAAAAAGCAATGTCAGTGCCATGCCCGCGAAGACATAGAACTTCCGTACCTGTACTGCTCCTAAGTTGCTGATAAAAAATGGCCGGGGATCGGAAGACCTACGCGAAAAGCCGCATTCGGGACCAGCAAAGGGCGGCATTGTCTCACTGTGCCCGGGACATTGCGCCTGCCGGGTCTCATCCTGAGACACAGCAGTGTTTTTTCTGCTGATTCGTGAGTAGCGTTTTCCTTATTGACTCAAATTGAGATTCCAGAGTAACTTCAGGCTTCCCTAAAAGTGAGACCCAGACGGAAACCCGGAGCGAGCCGCCCCAAGCCACAGGCCAGGGCAGGAGCTCTTATGGAAAAGGTTCTGGAGGCCTGCGGCCAGCTTCAGCTTCTGGGAGGCGAGCCTTCCGCTTTGCGCGAACACGTGGCGGAGGCGGCCAGAAAGCTATTTACCGCCGCCGTTTCCGGCGTTTTGGTGCGCGACAAGGCGAACCAGTCCCTCGGCGAGGCATCCGGCGCGGTCAAGGAGGCGACGGGGAAAGCCTCTCTGCTGGCTCACGCCCGCTCCTTTGCTTCCCAGGCGATCGAACACAAGCGGCTGCTCAATTTTCGCTTCTCTTACCGTGATTCCGACGGCGACAAGCCCTATTACGGCCTCGCCCTCCCTCTGGTGACCTCACAGTCTGCGGCGGCTTTGCTCATCGTCCGCAGGACGGCTTTCTCGCCGGCTGAAGTTTCCGCTTTCAGCGTGCTGGGGAATACCCTTCGCATGGCCCTGGACAACGCAGAGCTTGCGACAGTCCAGGCGGCGCAGCAGAAGGAACTTACGCAGCTTCTGGAGATTTCAGAAGGCCTTGGCAACGCGTCAAAACTGGATTCCTTCCTCCACAACTTCGTAATCAGGGCCGCCGAGTTCCTGGGCTTTGAGAGGGCGTTTGTGGCGGTGGTGGAGAGCGGCGCGTGCCGGCTCCACTGGGGCGCAAGCAAGGGGACCTCGAGCCGGCTGGACCTGGATGTTTCCGCGGTGGCCCGCCGGCTGCTGGAAAACAGGGAATATTGCGTTGCTGAAGACGTAACCCAGCTTCCGGTTCCGGAAAAGGCCCAGCTGCTCAAGTGGGACGCAAAAGCACGCCAGTACCTTGGCCTGCCTCTGGTGGCCGCGGACGGGCACCCGCTTGGGATGCTCGGGTTGCTGAACAAGAAGATCCCGGCCTCCATAAGCCCGGAAGACATCCGCCGGGCGCGGGCCCTGGCGGTTACGGTGGGGCTGGCGCTCGAGTCCGGGCGTAACGTCCAGCTTTCAGAATTGCACAAGAAGCGCGCCGAAGACCTGATGGACATGGCGCTTGAACTGGGATCGGCGCTGCGCCTCCCCGATTTCGTGAAAAACTTCACCGAACGCGTGGCGCAGATGATGGGGGCCGGAAGCGCGGTGCTGGCGCTGGCCCAGGGCAACAAGGTCGAGAGTGTCGGGTTCTTTGCCGCCAAGCCGGAGCGCGAGCTGCTGCGCAGGCTCAACGCCGCTCTTTCGAGCTATGCCGAGCACCAGCCGGGTTTGAAGATTACCGGAGGCGGCAGTCAGGCGCTTGGCAGCGATCTGACGGCTGCCATGGGCTGGCATGACGTGACCCTGGTCCGCTTGGAAGGGACCGAATCCGACCTTCTGGGGATTCTTGCGCTGGCGGACCTGGACCGCGAACTCCTGCCGGGAGACTTGAACCTGTTGCAGGCGCTGATTGTGCACGGCTCGGTCTCACTGGAAAACTCCCGTTTGTTTACGCGCATTACGCAGTCCAGCCGCCAGTGGGCTGAAATCTTCGATTCCATTTCTGATTTCATTGTGGTGCATGATGAGCATCACCACGTGCTCAAGGTGAACCGCTCGCTGGCGGAATTCATTGGCGTTCGTCCCGCGGAACTGATCGGCCTGCACATGCGGGCGCTCACTCCGGTGACCTTTGATACGCCTGATCCCTGCCCGTTCTGCCGGGACCAGGCCCATTCCGACGAGTATCTGCATCCGCTTCTGGAGCGCAGTTACCTGGTCTCGACCTCGCGTATTCATGCCGCGCTGGACGAGGGAGCACAGACCGTCCACGTGCTCAAGGACATTACGGACCGCCGCGAGGCTGAGCGTCGCTACCGCGAGCTGTTTGACAACGTTCAGGAAGGCGTTTTCTTCTCCTCCCCGGAGGGACACTTTATTGAAGTCAATGATGCTCTGGTGCGCATGCTGGGCTACCAGACACGCGAGGACGTCCTCAAGCTGGACCTCAACACCCAGGTGTACCTCTCGACCGAGCAGCGCGACGAGATTCTCCGCCAGCTCAGTGAGCACGGTTCGGTGCGGAATTTTGAGGTAAGCCTGTGCCGGCGCGACGGCAGCCTGATTCATGCCCTGGAAAACGCCTTCGTGGTCCGCGACGGCCAGAACAGGATCCTGCAATACCGCGGCGTGTTTCTGGACATCAGTGAAGTAAAGAACTTCCAGGCGCAACTTCAGCGCGAACGGGATTTCACCAGCAAGATCCTGAACAATACCCAGACCATGATTGTCGTCGCCGACACGGCGGGCCTGGTCAGCTATGCCAATCGCCGCTGCTATGAAGGCGGCGCGTTCGAGCAAGGCGATCTGGTCGGGCACCGCCTTGACCGCATCATATCGCCGTCACACCAGCAGGCTTTTACTGAAGGATTTGAATCAGCCTTGCATGGCATGCAGGTGGACAACCTGGAACTGATGATTGTGCGCAGCAACGGCTCACCCGGCAAGTTCTCCGTCAACCTGAGTCCCATGCGCGATGAAGCCGGCGACGTAACCAGCGTGGTTGTCCTCATGACCGACATTACCGATGCCGCCATGATTCAGGCCAAGCTGATGCACACCGAGAAAATGGCTGCCGTGGGGCAGCTTGTTTCCGGAGTTGCCCATGAAGTGAATAACCCGCTCACCGCCATCATGGGTTTCTCCGATTTGCTGATGGAGAACCCTGAGGTGCCGGGCAGCGCGCGCAAGGACTTGCAGGTCATTCTGGAAGAAGCGCAGCGGACAAAGGAGATTGTGCAGAACCTTCTCAGCTTTGCCCGCCAGCGTCCTCCCCAGCGCCAGCGCCTGCAAATCAACGATATCCTGCGCAAGACAATCGCCCTGCGCGCCTACGATTTCGCCAACCATGGCGTGGAGATCGTGGAAAGGTTTGAAGAGCGGCTGCCGGAGCTGATTGGCGATTCGCACCAGCTCCAGCAGGTTTTTCTCAACATCCTGAACAACGCATACGACGCGGTGCGGGCCACCGGCCGTCCCGGCATGATCGCCATTGAGACGCTCCAGGACACCGGCTGGATTGAAGTGCTGTTCCGCGACAACGGTGAAGGCATCCGGCATCCCGAGCGCATTTTCGATCCTTTCTTTACCACCAAGGAAGTCGGGCAGGGCACGGGGCTTGGATTGAGCATCTGCTACGGCATTGTGCGTGAGCATGAAGGAGAAATCCTCTGCGCCAACAACCAGGACATGCCGGGCGCCACCTTCAGCGTGCGCCTGCCGGTCCGCAGCAAGGCGGACCTCAAGGTGATGACCGCGGCCGGAGCCAGGCAATGAGCCAGAACGCGGCTGCAACGGCCGGGCTGCTCCCGCTGCTGCTGATCGAAGATGAGCGGTCCGTCATGGATTTCATGCGCATGGCGCTGGAACGCAGCGGCTACGCCTGCATCGCGGCGAACTCGGCGGCGCAAGGCATTGAATTGCTTGAGAGCAGCCAGTTTTCCGGAATCATATCCGATATGCGCACGCCCGGCGGCGCCAGCGGGGCCGATGTGCACGAATGGATCATTGTGCACCGCCCGGAGCTCAAAGACCGGCTCCTCTTTATCACCGGAGACACAGTGAATGAAGACACCATGAAGACCCTGGTGCGCACCGGTGTGCCCTATATTGAAAAGCCTTTTCGGGTCCAGGACCTGATCAAAACAGTGGAAAAGCTTTTTGGGAAAGCCAGGTAAAGGGTGGCCCAAGACGTCAAAACCCGCTTCCTGATCGTGGATGATCACCAGAGCATCCGTAAGCTCTGTATGACCGTGGGCGGCTCGCTGGGCTTGGATTGCAGGGAAGCGGAAAGCGCCGAGGCGGCCCTGGGCTTTCTCGAGACCGACGCGCCGGACCTTGTTCTGGCCGACCTGATGATGCCCAACATGAGCGGCCTGGAATTTCTGCCCCGCGTGAAAGAGCTCCTGCCGCAATGCGAAATCGCCATCATGACCGGGCACGGTTCCATTGAAACCGCCGTGCAGGCGATGAAGCTGGGCGCCTATGACTACATCACAAAGCCATTTCGCGTCGAAGAGCTGAAATTGCTGCTGCAGCGCATGCAGGAGAAGGTGAGTCTGGTGGCCGAGAACCAGTTCCTGCGCGAGCGTGTAAGCACGGAGATGGAGCTGAACGGCATTGTCGGCTCCTCCTCCAAGATCCAGGACGTCTTGCGCATGATTGCCCGTCTGAAAGATACCCGCACGCCCGTCCTGATCACGGGCGAAAGCGGCACCGGCAAGGAGCTGGTGGCGCGGGCCATTCATTATCGCGGGTCCTATGCCAAGCGGCCCTTTGTGGCGGTGGATTGCGGTTCCCTGGTCCCCACCCTGATCGAAAGCGAGCTGTTTGGCTATGAGAAGGGCGCCTTCACGGGAGCCACCCGGTCCAAGGATGGGCTGTTCCAGACCGCCAGCGGGGGCGCCATCTTTCTCGATGAGATCGGCGAGCTCTCCATGGAGATGCAGGCCAAGCTGCTGCGCGTCTTGCAGGAAAAGGAAGTTCGTCCCGTCGGCAGCAATCAGAAAGTAAAGATTGACGTGCGCGTTATTGCCGCCACCAACCGCGATCTTGAAACCGCGTACAAGGAAGGTAAGTTCCGCAAAGATCTCTACTTCCGGCTCAACGTTGTGACCCTCCATCTGCCGCCGCTGCGGGAGAGAAAATCCGACATCCCCGCGCTGGTCCACTACTTCCTTGATAAATTCACCCCCGGCAAAACGGTCAGTATTTCAGCTTCGGCCATGAAGTGCATGCTGCAATATGAATGGCCGGGGAACGTCCGCGAACTGGAAAACTGCATTGAGCGGGCCGTGGCCCTGGGCAGCGGAGAAGTCATTGACTTGCAAGACCTGCCTCCGGCGGTGCGCTCTGGGCAGCAGGGCGGCACAGAGCGGGCCGAAGATTCGCCCGATAGCATGAAGTCCGCGCCGCCGGGGTCCGATACTGACCTGGAAGAACTTGAGCGCGTCACCATCCAGCGTGTTTTTGAGCAGGTCAACGGCGATAAAGCGCGCGCCCGCAAGATGCTTGGGATCAGCCGCGCAACCCTCTATCGCAAGCTCAAGCGTTACAACATTGGGTTTGCCAAGAGCAGGACAGCTGCCTCCTGAGATCGAGGCAGTTCTGAGACAAAGGTCTCATTCTGAGACGCTCAAATCATGGCGGGCCCGGCAAACGCCCGATTTCCATTCCATAAATCAACAGCTTACAGATCGCCGGCTTTGGCCGGCCTCGTGCTCTACAGCATTTCGACCAGTGCGCCAGTCGTGTGTTTATTCGTGCTGAGCGATGAACAGGGTATGACTACAACCGCAACATTGAATGTGAGAGAAGTGTCGGACTTCTGGCGGGTGGCGCGGCGCCTGCACTCCGTCTATGCTGAACTGGACACGACTTTCGAACTTGGGCTGCCCCCTTGTCTTGAGCTGGAAGACACGGTTGACCGTCGTGAGCCCGAAGTCATGGACCGCGTGCGCCAGTGGTTTGACAGCATGGACACCCATGTCCAGGTCTGGCAGCTACGCCAGCTTCTCCAGAGCACCAGCCTGCAAAGTGAGGAGAACCTCCGCTACCTGATCGTTCGCCACCTGGAAAGGGCGAACAAGAGCGAGGCCGACAAGGAGAAGCTTGATTTCCTGCTGGTCCAGTATTTTGCTCATTGCGCGCCTCACGGCATAACTGAGCAGCAGCTCACGCTCGATGAAGTGGCCCGTGTGCTCGAACCGGTGCTGGGACCGCTGCCGGAGAGCTATCCGGACTGGGCCCCCGGACTCGACGACAAATTGCAGCGTTTGAACGACTGCAACAGCCTGGAAGATCTTCAGAATTCCGGCGCTCTGCTGGAAGTTCGCGAGCTCAAGCTCGCCGTCGGCGACCGATACTTCGAACCTGGCTTATTGGTCGCCTTTACCCGTTTCAATTTCCGCGCCCGGCGCGCTTTTTTCAAGGCGATGCACCTGGACCTGCACGCCATCCGCTCGGCAGTGAATGAGCTGGAGCAACTGGGATGCACCGGGGTTGATTGCCGCGATGCCGGCCTCACGGAGAACGAATCGCTGGAACAGGTGCGCCATGTCGTACATCAGTGGAAGACGCCGTTTCGCGCTCCGTATTCGGGAGGATCATCGTTCCTGCAACTCATCCTGCTGCGTCACGCGCTGCAATACGCGCTCCAGCAGGCCAGGGCGAACGCCGGGGAACCGGCGGCATCGGCTGAAACGGTGGCGGCGGCGGATCAAGCCTCATCTGTGGCGCTGGCAGACCATGACTCAAAACAGCCTCCGGAACAGCCGGCCGTGCAGCCCGAAGTAGCGGTAAAAATCCTGGAAAGGCCGTCTGAAACCAAAGTTTCCGCCGATTCCCCTGAAGAAACGGAAGGCGACGATTATCTGAATCGCTGCGTTGCGGACATCAAAGACCAGTTACTGTCGGTTGGTCCCAAAAGCAATCCCAGCGTTTCGGCGATCACGCTCGCCGGATGCAAACTGCTGATCGCTACATGGGAGGCCCAGGCCTTTACCGGGGAAGAAAGTGAAATGTCCAGGGCGCTTCAGCGCACCGTGGCCGCCAGGACAATCCTGCACGTGTGCATGGAGCGGCAGCGCAAGGGAGAACCTACTGATCTGGGGATCGCTCTCGGCCTTGCGAGGAGCCAGTCTGTGGAGATGGATCGCCAGGTCGTCGCCGCCAAGGAATCCAAGAACATTGATGCTGCCGTAAATCTGGCGGCCACTACCAAGCGTCTGATGGCATTGATTGAAGAAGGCGAAAAGCTTCAGGGCTGAGCGCCCGCGGCCTGTCGCTGGGCGGGATGAAGCGCCTGCGAGGAATGAGAAAAGAGTCTCAGGATGAGACGACCGAGGGCAGTCTCAGTCCAGCAAGAGATCGATAGAGCTACCGCGTAAACTTGACAAGACAATTAGAATCAGCAACTTACACAATAACTGCTACAGCCCTGAAATTCCCCCAGCTTGGCTCCCTAATTGCATTACTCGCAGAGGATATTTCCACATACAGGTTCGCCTGCTTGACGAAAATTCTGATTGTCGATGATTCGCCCGCCGAGATAAGGCTGATGCAGTCGGTGCTTGATCGTGCCGGGTACGCCTCTGTGGCTGTTCATGATCCCATGCGCCTGGAGCAGATGATCGACATCGAGCGCCCCAGCCTGATTCTGCTGGACGTAGTCATGCCCCAGCGCAACGGCTTTCAGGCCTGCCGGGAATTGAAAGGCAAAGCCGAGTATGCGCGAATCCCGGTGGTGATGGTCAGTTCCAAGAAAACCGACAGCGACAAATTCTGGGCACAGCAGCAGGGCGCCGACGGCTACGTTACCAAGCCGTTTACGAGTGAAGAGCTTCTGGGCGCCGTCAACAAACTTGTGGGGAAGCACTGAGACCGGGAAATGGCTGAAGAGCAACGTCAACTCGAACCGATCACGCCGGAAATTGAGCAGCTTGAATTGCTGCCCCAGGCCGAGCCGCTGCGGCAATACTGCATTTTCCGCGCCGGCCGCGAGAGGTTCTGCTTTTCTGTGCTGGACATTGAAGAAGTTGTGGAATGGCCCAACTTGACCCCGGTGCCGCTGGCGCCCGGCTTTCTGATGGGCATTTTCAATCTGCGCGGCTCCATTATTCCGGTGGTGGATATAGCCATGACGGAAGGCCGCCGGCACGACCTGCACCCCAAGCACATTGTGGTTGCAAGTCTGAAAGCTGAAGCGGACCGTGATGTTCTTCGCATCGGCATCGCCGCCGACGAGGTGATCGGGACCTTCAGCACGGCAGAGCCGCTGATGGTGGATGAGAAGCCGCGCGATGTGCCGCATTGCTGCGGCATGCTGCGGCATGAGGACCGGCTGGCGCTGGCCCTGGATTTGAAGAAATTGACGGAAGCGTTCCCGGTCCCGGTGATATGAGAAATTCCGGCGGGCGGAGCGCAGCAACAGGATTTTGGAGGGGTTTATGAAAGGTCGTTTGAACTCGACCCTGTGGACGGTGATCGTGGTAGACATTGCAGCGCTGTTTACAGTGCTGTTTCTGGCCTACAGCGCTGGACAGAATGCCCACGTTCCCATCACCAACTTTGGCAGTCTGCCGGGGTCGGAGGGCATCAAGGTCTTGATTGCCTTTGTGATCTGCCTGGGCGCGGGCACCTACACGCTGTTCACCATTGATAACCGCGTGCTCGCTCCGGTGAAGCAACTGGCTGATTTTGCCGAGCGCTTCTCCCAGGGCGATTATCGGGCGCGCGCGTCGGTTGAATCGGGCGATGATTTCGGGTTTATCGCCGAAAATCTCAATCGCGCCGCGGAAAGCTCCTCCCGCGCCATCTACAACCAGGAAGCCCAGGAAGCGTTGCAGAAGAGCGTCACCGAATTCCTGACGATCGTGAGCCAGATTGCCCGCGGCGACCTCACGCTGCGCGGCCGCGTCACCAATGACGCGCTGGGCAATGTGGTGGATTCGGTCAATTACATGTTGGACAACTTCGTGAAGGTGCTGGAGCGGGTCCGCAAGGCCGCCATTGACGTGCAGAGCAGCGCCAATGAAATCCTGGTTGCTTCGGAAGAGATGTCCTCCGGCGCCATGCAGCAGGACCAGGAAATCACCAATACCTCATCGGCCGTGGAACAGCTTACGGTTTCGATGAAGCAGGTATCGAACAATGCCGAAGCCAGCGCCGAGGCGGCGCGCCGCGCGCTCGATGCAGCCGAGCAGGGCAACCGCTCCGTGCGCGACACGCTTGAGGGCATGCAGCGCATCCGCTCCTCCGTGCAGGCCACTGCCAAGCGCATCAAGGCCCTGGGGGACCGCTCCCTGGAAATTTCCGAAATCGTCAACGTTATTAACGACATTACCGAGCAGACCAACCTGCTGGCCTTGAACGCGGCCATTGAGGCGGCGCGTGCCGGTGAAGCGGGACGCGGATTCGCCGTGGTTGCCGACGAGGTCCGGAAACTGGCCGAGCACTCGCGCACTGCCACCAAGGACATTGCGGCATTGATCAAGGCCATCCAGGCGGAGACCAACGACGCTGTTGTGGTCATGGAAGAGGGAACCAAGGAAGTGGAGATTGGAGCCAAACTGGCTGACCAGGCCGGCAAAGCCCTGGACGCAATCTCCAGCGTGGTGCGGCAATCGGCGGAGCTGGTGCAGGAGATCTCCCTGGCATCCAAGCAGCAGGTGCGCGGCACGGAAGGCGTGGCCAACGCCATGCAGATCATCTCCAACATCACGCGCCAGACCTCGCAGGGAGCGCGCCAGACATCGCGCACGGTGGAACAGCTGGTGCACATGTCGGAGCAGCTCAATGAGGCGCTTTCACAGTTCCGCGTTGTTTCCGCGGCGCCGTCCGGCAATGAAGCGCGGCCGGAGCTCGTCGCCACGGCCCGGCGGTAGCGAGCGAATAACACACTGGGGAACAAGGCATGCCGGCAACGTTGAGCGAGCACGAATTGAGTGAAATTCGCGGACTGATTGAAACTCGGTCGGGAATTCTTTTTGATCATTCCCGCGAACGTTTTTTTTCTGCGCGGGTGCGTGAACACGCAGAGGCGCGCAGGCTTTCCCACGGCACGGACCTGCTTCGCCTGATCAAGAATTCCAATGTGGAGTACGATTCCCTGCTGCAAAGGCTGCTCACCCAGGAGACCTCTTTCTTCCGCTATCCCGGGATTTTTGAGGCGCTGGAGAAGAAGGTGCTCCCGGACCTGCACATGCGCAAGTTCTGGGAGAGCCCGCGTTCGCTTCGGGTGTGGAGCGCCGGTTGCGCAACCGGAGAAGAAGCCTACAGCATCGCCATGACCGTGGCCGATGCGCTGGAGTTTGCCGACGCCTGGAACATCCACATCCTGGCCACCGATGTGAGCCGGGAGGCCCTGGACCACGCCGAGCGGGGCGTCTATGAAACACGCGATATGGAGCCGGTGAGCCTGCGCCAGCGCGAGCAGTATTTTTCGCGCTCAGGAGACCAGTATGCCGTCAGGCATCGAATTCGCGGGATGGTCACCTTTGCCCCGATGAATCTGGCGCAAGTGGTTTACATGGGCAAGTTCGACTGCATTTTCTGCATGAACGTGCTCATTTATTTCTCTGAAGAGCGCCAGGCGCAGCTGGTGCAGAGATTTTATGACTACCTGGAACCGGGTGGATACCTGTTCCTGGGGCATGCCGAATCCATCAACCGGGCGGACGTGAATTTTGAGACCCATATACACCGCGACACGCGGGTGTACCAGAAGCCGGCTTCCATGCGGCGGCCTGCCGTGGACCAGGAGAGGGCGTGAACGGAAACGGCAAAGAATTCGTCGAGATATTTCTTCAGGAGGCGTCTGAACGTCTGCAATTCCTGCGGGAGTATTCCGGCATTCTGCTGGACGCCTATCCTCCGTCGGAAGACGTGGAGCGACTGTATATTGCCGGCCACGCCCTGGCGGGAACGTCCGCTTCTTATGGATTTCCCCTGTTTTCAGAAGTCGCCGGGAAGCTGGCCCACATTTTCCAGTATGCGATGAATGCAGGCATAGCCGCCGACGCCGCGGCCGCTCTGGTCGAATTTATCGCCGAGGCCGTGGCTTTACTCGAATCCGACCTCATCATCATCAGTAATAACGCAGTGGAAGCTGAAGAGGATTTTACGGCTTTCAAGCAGCGCTATCCCTTCGCCTTCCAGACGGCGGCGATTTCTGAAGTTGAAAGCCAGATGTCGTCGCCCGGATATGAACCAGTCGCGGACCCCGAGGCCGGGAGCGGCGGCGAAATTCCAGCGGACTCTGCGGCCGCAAATGAACTGGAGCCGATGCCGGCCGACGATGAGGTCGCGGCTGAGGTGATGGAGTTCTTTGTTCCCGAGGCGGAAGAGCACCTCCAGGTGGTGACGCAATGCCTGCTCTCGCTGGAAACCAACCCCAGCGCGGACCAGATCCACCGGCTGCTTCGCGCCATGCATACCATCAAAGGATCGGCGGCGCAGGTCGGCCTGCATAGAATTTCTCATGTGGCGCACCGGGCGGAAGACCTGATTGGCCGGCTGCGGGACGGCGCGCTGCACCCCAGCGCGGAGATCATTGATATCTGTCTTGAAGCCGTTGATATCCTGAAACGGTTCCTGTATCGCCAGTGGCCCGGCGACTCTGAAATGCTGGCGGCGGTGCAGCCCTTCTTTGCCCACATCAGGCGCTTGTCTGTGCTCCCTGGTCCCGGCGCGATGACCGCAACGGGAGAGGACTCCGCTGAAGTGGTGCAGGAAGCCGGGCTGGCCGGGTTTACCGCCGAAGAGCAACAGCTGATGGCGGAATATGCCGCGGCGAAAGCCCTGGTTGCGGAGGCATCCCGGCCCGAGCCGGTGGAGAAGCCGGAAGAGGACCGCAGGGAATCGCAGGCTGTTCCGCATTCCAAGTCGGTGCGCATTGCGCTGGAACGGCTGGACCGCATGATGAATGCGGTAGGCGAACTGGTCATCAACCGTACGCGCATGGTGGGCCGCGTGGCCGAACTGGAGAGACTGGCGGACGTGCTCAACCTCTCCAAGGCGCGCATGATGGACAAAGTGGCCGAATTTCAGGAGAAGTACGAGTTCAGCCGCATACACTCTGCCGGATTCCGGGCGCCATCCGGAAACTTTCTGCCCATGCGGGGCGGGCCTTTTGATCATTCGCTCACTGACTTCAGCGAACTGGAGATGGACCGCTATGACGACTTCAACATCCTTTCCCGCTCGCTCACGGAGATCTCGGCCGATATAACCGAGGTCCTGACGCAGCTCGATGGGTTCGTGCGCCGTGTGGATTCCGACATTGACGAATTCACCAAGCTCGCGCACCGCCTGCAGGACGAGATCACGCAGGCGCGGATGGTCCCCATCGGCAATCTCTATACGCGGCTGACCCGCACGGTCCGTGATGCCGCCAAGGCCGCGGGCAAGAAAGTTGATCTGATGCTGGAGGGCGCTGAGACCGAACTGGACAATAACATTATCCAGCAGATCTCAGATCCCCTCATTCATCTGGTGCGCAACTCCGTGGCGCACGGAATTGAGCGCGAAGAAGACCGTTACCGCCTGGGAAAGAGCGACACCGGCACAGTCACAGTACGGGCCTACCATCGCGGAAATCACATTTATATAGAAGTGGAGGACGACGGGCGCGGGATTGACTATGACCGGGTCCGCAAGCAGGCGGTGGAATTCGGGTTGGTGTACGCCGAAGCGGCGGACAAGCTTACCGAACCGGAACTGCTGGAAATGCTGTTCCAGCCGGGCTTCTCAACCTCGCCGCGCAAGACCGAACTGGCCGGCAGGGGCGTCGGGCTGGACGTTGTACGCTCCAACCTGGCCCAGCTCAACGGAGAAATTGAGGTCAACTCGGAAAAGGACCGTGGAACCCGGTTTACCCTGCGGGTGCCCCTGACCCTGATCATTTCCCAGGCGCTGTTTGTACGCTGCGGCAAAGCTATGTTCGCCATGCCGCTCGGCTTCATCGAGGAAATCCGCCGGGTAAAAGCAGCGGAGATCGAAGACGTAGGCGGCAAACTGCTGACCAAGGTGCGCGACGCAGTAATGGAGGTCGTGCGGGTAGACCTCTCGCTCGGTCTGGAGCCGATCCAGCCGGTGAGCGGCTATTTCCGGATGGTCATTGTCAACGCCACCGGCCGGCAGGTTGGCCTGATCGTGGAAGACGTTGTGCGCAAGGATGAAATCGTAATCAAGAATCTGGGCGAATATCTCCGCAAGGTAAAGATGTTTCCGGGCGCGACCATTGCTCCCGATGGCAGCCTGATCCTCCTTCTTGATGTGAACCGATTGACGGCAAAAGAGGCCATGGAGTCCGACCAGGTAATCGGCGGGGGCCGCCCTGGCGCCTCGGCTCCGCCCAGCGCAGCCCGGGTATTCTCACCCGGCGCCGAAGCTGTTGCCCGGGGGACGATCCCTCAGGAAGCCATTGATGTTGTTCGCGATGAAAAAGTAATCGTGCTGGTGGATGATTCCATCAGCGTGCGCAAGTTCGTGGGGCGCATGCTGGAGAAAGCCGGTTACCGGGTCAAGCTGGCGGCGGACGGACTTGAAGCGCTGGAGCTTGTGGCGCAGACCCGCTGCGACCTGGTGGTGACGGACCTCGAAATGCCGCGCACCAACGGTTACGAGTTGTTGTCCCACCTTCGACAGTCGCCCGAAACGCGACTGGTTCCGGTGATGGTGGTCACGTCGCGTGCGGGAGCCAAACACCGGGAGCGCGCCATGAAGGAAGGAGCATCGGCGTTCCTCACCAAGCCGGTGCAGGAAGACCACTTCATCGCGGCAGTTGGCAGGCTGATCGGGGTTTCGTCTTCGCCGGCGGCCTCCAAAATCGCGGTGGTGCAATAGAAGAAAGATTGAACGATGGCTGGAGGAAGCAAAATCCGGGTACTGGTCGTGGACGACTCAGCCTTCATGCGCAAGGTGCTGCATGGGTTGATCGCCGCGGACCCGCAGCTTGAAGTGTGTGGCGAGGCCCGCGATGGCCGCGAAGCCGTAAGCCAGGCTGAGGCGCTCAAACCGGACGTGATCAGCATGGACATCAACATGCCGGTGATGGACGGGTTACAGGCGACCGAAGTCATCATGTCGGGCAATCCCCGTCCCATCCTGATCGTGAGCTCGGAATCGCGGGAAGGCGCCGAGGTTACTCTCAATGCCCTGGAACTTGGGGCCATCGACTTCGTCGCAAAACCCTCCGGCGGCATTGACCTGGATATGAGCTCAGTAAGCGAGGAGCTGTGCCGCAAATTGAAAATGGCGGCCAAGGTCCGCGTGGTGCGGACGGCTACTCGCTCCAGGAGGCCGCAGGAGATAGCGGTCCCACCGCCGCGTGTGGAGGTGAAGAACAGCCCTGCCGAGAACGGCGCCGGGAACGGGCGGGGCGTGGTCCCCGGAAATTCGCGGAGCGGGGCGAGGTTCCCCGTCGTTCTGGTTGCAGCGTCCACCGGGGGGCCGGCAACTCTGATGAAGTTTGCGCCTTATTTCGCCAAGGACTTTCCCGGCGCGGTCATTGTGGTTCAGCACATGCCGGGCAACTTTACCACGCAGTTCAGCAAACAACTGGGTGAAGTCTCGCAAATCAAAGTCAAAGAGGCCGAAGCAGGAGAGATGCTTCTTCCCGGCTGGATGTATGTGTGTCCGGGGTCGCATCATCTGCGGCTTTCCGGGACGGGAAGGATCAACCTGGATGACGGTCCGCGCATCGGCGGATACCGGCCCTGTGCCGATCTGACGTTTGAAACGGCGGCCGACTATGCCGGTCCGCTGGCGATTGGAGTCGTGCTGACGGGCATGGGGAATGACGGCGCCAAAGGCGCGCAGGCGATCAGGGCCGCAGGTGGACATGTGATCGCCCAGGATGAGTCCACGGCGGTGATTTTCGGGATGCCGCAGGAGGCCATCAAGTCCAACGCGGTGAACCAGATCCTGCCCATCGAAACCATCTATGCGGCAATTGAGAAACGGGTGGCGCAGATTTTCAGCGTGGTCCGCGTGGGGGCGCAGTGAAGGAGCAGCACCAGGGTCAGCAGCAGCCGCGTCCTGAAACGCGCGAGGGAGTGATCTTGTTCAGCGTCGCCGGCTTTAAGCTGGCCATCGCCGCTGCCGCGGTGAAAGAAATCCGGGGCATGGAGGGGCTGCAGCCTTTCACCCTGAGTGGCATTTCGCAGAAACTGGAAAAATTGCGCTACACGCTGGAGCGCGGCGGCAATACCTATTTTGTCGTGGATGCAGCCAGCCACTTCCGGCTGTCCTCCTCCCGGCATTCGCGGGTCATGGTCCTGCGCGAGATGGCGGTGGCCCTGCTGGTGGACGCGACGGATCGCATGATGGAGATTTCCGCGCTTCACACCCTGCCCCGGGTATTTACTCACGAAGAGCGCGAGTGGTATCGCGGTCTGGCGCTGTTGCAGGGAGAAGTGGTGCCGGTTGTCAACCACGGCGCGATTCTCACCCGTGCGGAACAGGAGGCGCTGCGGAACAGCCTGGAGAACCTGCGGGGAACTGCGGCCGTATGAGCGCACCGGAGGAAAAATCGTACGTTCTCTTTTCCCTCGGGATGCGGCGCTTTGCCTTGCCCGCCGAGGCGGTAACAGAACTGGCGCGGCCGGATACCTTGCAGGCGTTCCCACACCGCACGCCGCTGCTCACGGGGGTCCTGGTGCGCCGGGGCCGGATTGTTCCGGTGTGTGACGTGGCCCAGGTGCTGGTTGGCGCGGGCGCGCCGCCGCGAAAGTATTACTTGCTTGCGAAATGCCAACTCGATTCCCGCCAGGAACTTCTGGCCGTGCCCGTGACGGGTGAGTGTGAACTTGTCAGCTTCAAGCCTGTCCTCAATCAGGGTGAAAAGGCCCCCTATATCTCCGGCCTGCTTGATACAGGAGAAGAGATCGTGGAGATCGTGGACCTGGAGGCCCTTCTGTCAATGGAGGCCGTGCCGTGAGCCAGCCTGTCTCCACCCCAGCCAAGATCCTGTTGATCGATGCAAATGTGTTCTTTGCTCGCCGCATTACCGATGCGCTTAAGCAGGAAGGGTTTGAAGTAATGCACAGCACACAGTCAAGCTATGCGCTCACCATGCTGGAATACGACACGCCTGCGGCCATTCTCTGTTCCACCAGCCTGCGGGAGATGAATGCCCATCAGTTGCCGCCCATTGTGCATGCAGATCCCAAAACCGCTCACGTGCCGGTGATTGCCCTTGGGGAGGGCGGCGACCAGGCCCTGATGGAAGCGTTCCGCTCGGGGTGCGCTGACTATGTGGACAAACGGCTGGGCCCGGAACTCATCGCAGCGCAAATCAAGACGTTCCTGCGCAGCAATGCGGAGGGCTTTCAGCCGGTGCAGATGCTCGGTTCCTCTGACACCGCTCTTACCGGCAGTCTTTCGCATATGGATCTTCCCGGCGTGGTGCAGATGCTGACCCACACCCGGCAGAACGGCGCTCTTTATGTGAACGCAAATTCGGTGGATGGGATCGTTTTTTTTGAAAACGGCAACGTGACCCATGCGGAATGCGGCGACCTGGTGGGCGATGATGCCGTGGTTCAGATCGTGAAGCATTGCAACGGAATGGAATCCGGTTCATACAAATATCTGCCTGGAGAAAGCGCAGCCACCCGGACCGTGCTGCGCTCGGCAACCGAATTAATGCTTGAGGCCCTGCGGGAACTGGACGAAGCGGCGCAGGAAGATGTTGAGGGAGGGTTCTGATGTCGGCGGTCCCAACCATCTATTTCATTGATGACAGCGCTACCATGCGCGAGGTGATCAAGATTGCATTCCGCCGGGAGAACATGAACGTGGTGGCGGCGCAGGACGCTGTGATGGCGCTGGCGGAAATTGAAACCACGCATCCGGATATCGTGATTACGGATGTGATCATGCCGGACAAGGACGGCTATGAGGTCTGCCAGTTCATCAAGAACCATCCCGAGCTTTCCCAAACGCCGGTCATCCTGATGTCTGGAGTGGTGAACCGCGCGGTGGCGGAGCGGGCATTCGCCGTCAAGGCGGACGAGTTGTTGCGCAAGCCATTTCAGCCACAGGACCTGATCGCCCGTGTCCGGCACCTGCTGAATCCGAATGAAGCCCCGACCCCGAGCCCGGCAGCAGCGGCCAACGCCGCAGCGGCGTTAAGCAGTATTTTTGCCGCGTCCCCGGTAGCGCCGCGCTCCACCGTTCCAGCCGGCAATCCGCGTCCCGCGGCCCTCGCTGCGCCTGCGACTCAAGGCAATGGTCACGCCAGGCCATTCCAAGGCGGCCCGGTGGCCGCTCCGGTGAAGTCTGGAGGAGCCGGCGACCCCGCCAGGCTCAGAATTGAGGTCCTTCGTCTGGAGGGTCTGGTCAAAAAGCTGCAATCGGAGCTTGAGGCCGAGCGGGAATACTCGCGCGCCCTTGAGGCCCATGTTAAGACTCTTCAGGAAAGCGAAACATCCTAGAGTCGTTCCGGAGTCTGGCTGGGCCTGTGGATTGTTTTGCTTCGGACTGCTGACGGCGCCGGTGAACGGCGAGGCAGGGTGAATAAGCATTTCACCGGCTGTTGATGCATGGGCGGATTTGTTAGACTTCGGCTTCGCTAAAAAGGAGGGATTTGAAATGGTAAGAAGTGTTTGGACAGGATTGGCCGCTGTAACTTTGACCGGCGCGCTGCTGGTTTTCGCGAGTCTGGGAGCCGGCGCGCAATCGAGTCCCGCCGCCCCGGCCTCCAATTCTGCCGTCGTAAAAACCGCAGAACAGGCCTATAAAAACATAGTGGTGCTCAAGGGGACGCCGGCAGACCAGCTAATCCCAGCCATGCAGTTTATCAGCGCTTCGCTCGGGGTGCAGTGCAGCTATTGCCACAACACCAAGGCGTTTGCCGAGGACAAGCTCAAACCCAAAGAAACAGCCCGGAACATGATCCGCATGGAACTTGCCATTAATAAGGAAAACT
>DATIWA010000501.1:0-3555 GCA_035465515.1 Candidatus Limnocylindrales bacterium
TCAAAACTTACGCCCGGGCTGATGTCCCAGCCCCAAACTTCTACGCTTTACGCCCATCCCCCACTGCCGTTCGTTGGGGCATGCGTGATGCAATTATGTTGCCGGATCTCTGGCCAGTCCTCCCGAATGGTCCCAGGGAGGTTTGTCACTGAAATTGCTGGGGTTTTAGACTTTGACCTCAGATAGCCGGATACCTCGAATGAATTTCCTGGATTCAAAAAAGCATATCTTGGATATGTGTTGCAGTAGGCAGCGGAAGGGCCGCATGGCTGGCGCTTCTTTTTGGGGCGGGACGTGCCTTTGGGACCCCTCCCTGTGATGCCCCGTTGGTGGCGACTGGCGGTTGTCCCTGGGCGAGACCCGCGTGCGCTGAGGCAAGGGATGAACCTAAGGCTTATTTTCGCTATGATGGTATGACAATGGCCACAAGCACTTCAGCCGCCGACAGGAAAGGGTTCCAGACGGACGACCGCCGCCTGCTGCCCATCGCCGACAAGGTTTTTGCCCATGAGCGCCTCAGCTTTGACGATGCGGTGACGCTGTACCGTTCCAGCGACATCCTGGCCGTCGGCTGGCTGGCCAACCTGGTGCGTGAACGCCTGCACGGCAACGTGACGTATTTCAACGTCAACCGGCACATCAATCCCACGAATGTCTGCGTGGCGGCATGCCGGCTGTGCGCCTTCGGGCGCAAAAAAGATGCGCCGGGCGCATACACCATGGCGCTCCAGGAGGCTTTTGACACGGCTGCCTCGGGCTACAGCGAGGCAGTCACCGAATTCCACATAGTCGGGGGGCTGCATCCCGATCTGCCGTTCCAGTACTACCTGGACCTGATCTCCGGCCTGAAAGAGCGTTTCCCGCAGGTGCATCTGAAAGCCCTGACCATGGTGGAAATAGCTTTTCTGGCAAAACGGGCCAAGCTTTCGATCGAAGATACTCTCCGCCAGTTGAAGCAGGCGGGGCTGGACTCACTTCCCGGCGGCGGCGCCGAGATCTTCAACGAGCGGGTCCGGCGCGTGATCTGTGACCACAAGATTGACGGTGACCAGTGGCTGGATACGGCGCGCACCGCGCACAAGGTCGGGCTGAAATCGAACGCCACCATGCTCTACGGCCACATTGAGAACGAAGAAGACCGCGCCGACCACCTGGTCCGCCTGCGCGCCTTACAGGACGAGACGCACGGCTTCCAGACCTTCATCCCCCTGGCCTTCCACCCGGCCAACACGCCCCTGGAGCACCTGTTCACCACCACCGGTATGCTGGACATCAAGCAGGTCGCGGTGGGCCGCCTGGTGCTGGACAATTTCCCCCATGTCAAAGCGTATTGGCAGATGCTGGGAGCGAAGATCGCGCAGATCGCGCTGCGCTTTGGCGCCGACGACATTGACGGGACCGTGGTGGAGGAAAAGATCTATCACGACGCCGGCGCCACGACGCCGCAGGGCCTGCGCCGCAGCGAACTGGAACGGCTGATCCGCGAAGCCGGAAGAGAACCGGTGGAGCGCGATACGATGTACCGTCCGGTTACCAGGACGGAGACTTCGTTTACGATTTCCGTGTAAGGAAGAACCTTGCCGCGCATTAGCGCGGATGAACACAGCAGAAAAGACCTTGGCCGCCGATGCACGCGAAAAGGCGCGAATCAGCAGCAAGGTTTAGTTACTTCCCAAATACCCGCGCAAAAATCTTGTCAACATTCCGCAATTGCCGTTCGATTGAAAAAGCCTGCTGAATCTGCTGCCGCGGGACGCGCGACGTTATCTCGGGATCGTTCATCACCAAATCATGGAAGTTCAGGTCTTCCTTCCAGGCGCGCATGGCGTGCTTCTGCACCAGGCGGTAGGCGTCTTCGCGCGACATGCCATGCTCGGCCAGGTCCAGCAGCAGCTGGCCGCTGAAGACCAGCCCGCCCGTGCTCTCCAGGTTCTTGAGCATGCGGTTGGGGTAAACCATGAGGGTGTCAATCAGGTTGGCGGTCTTGGTCAGCAGATAATCCACCAGAATGGTTGAGTCGGGCAGGATGACGCGCTCCACGGAAGAGTGGGAGATGTCGCGCTCATGCCACAGCGCCACGTTTTCAAACGCCGCCTGGGCATTGGACCGGACCACGCGCGCCAGCCCGCTGATCTGTTCGCAAGTTACCGGATTGCGTTTGTGGGGCATGGCGGAGGAGCCCTTTTGCTTTTCGCTGAAATATTCTTCCGCTTCGCGGACTTCGGTGCGCTGGAGGTGCCGGACCTCGGTGGCGATCTTGTCCAGGGTTGATGCTATGGTCGCCAGGGTGGCCACGTAGTAGGCGTGGCGGTCACGCTGGATCACCTGCGACGAGATGGGCGCAGCAGCCAGCCCCAGCCGCTGGCAGATCTTTTCCTCCATTTCCGGTTCCAGGTGGGCGAACGTGCCCACGGCGCCGGAAAGCTTGCCCACGCGCATCTCCTCTGCGCTGCGCTCGAAACGCGCAATGTTGCGCAAGGTTTCCGCGTACCAGTTGGCCAGCTTCAGCCCGAAAGTGGTGGGTTCGGCATGGATGCCGTGGGTGCGCCCGATGGTGGGGGTGTGCCTGAATTCCTGGGCGCGGCGGCCAAGGACTTCTTTCAGGCGCTCCAGGTCGTCGCGGATGATACGGGACGCCTCTTTGATCTGAAGGGCTTGAGCGGTGTCCACCACGTCATTGGAGGTCAGGCCGTAGTGCAGCCAGCGGGCCTCGGGGCCAATCTTCTCAGCCACTGCCGTGGTGAAGGCGATAACGTCGTGCTTGACCTCGGCTTCGATCTCATGAATCCGCTTCAGGTCAAAGTCGCCCCGCTCGGCAATGGCCCGCGCGGCTTCGCCAGGCACGATTCCAGCTTCAGCCAGGGTCAGACTTGCCGCGGCTTCTACCTGAAGCCAGCAGCGAAACTTGTTTTCATCGCTCCAGATTCGTCCCATTTCGGGGCGGGTGTAACGAGGGATCAAGGCATCTCCTGCGGTATAAGCGTCAAAACTGCAAAGGTGGAACACCGATGATAAATGGAGCTGCCCCGAGATTGCCAATTTAGCTTTGCGGATGGGCTACACTGCACCATAATGGAGCGTAAAGGCTCAGCAGGACTGATGGAGTATCGCAATGCTTCCGGGAAAAAAACCGCAGCTGATACATGCCCTGGAAATTTTTTAGGCCCTTTTTCGGGATTTTAGCCCCGAAAAAGGGCCTGGCTCGAATCTAGCAGAATATTGTTAAAATATCGCGGGACGATATAAAATGTCAAAAGGAAAAAGTCTTCGGCCGCTCCAGGAAGCGGAATATATGGCGCTTGCAGAGTTCAGGTATCAACTTCGCAAGTTTTTACGCCATATGGAAGAAGAAGTAAGGCAATTCGGCATTAATCCACAACAATATCAGCTGGTGCTGGCGGTGAAAGGGCTACCCAAGGAACAGGTGCCCACCATCAGCAGGCTGGCCGAGCGCATGCAGTTGAACCACAACAGCATGGTGGAACTGGTGGACCGGTGCGAGGAACGTAATCTGCTCCGGCGGGTCCGCTCTGGAACCGATCGCCGCCAAGTTAC
>DATIWA010000502.1:0-9419 GCA_035465515.1 Candidatus Limnocylindrales bacterium
CCGCTCTGTGGCGGAAACTCTCCGAGCAGGGCTTTACCGGCATCATACTGCCCGAAGAATTTGGCGGCATGGGACTGGGCGTGGTGGAACTGGTCCTGCTCATGGAGGAAGCCGGCTATGCTCTGCTTCCCGGTCCGCTCATTTCCACGCTTATGGCCGGCGCCGTGCTGGATGCCTGCGGCAGCGCCGAGCAGAAGCGGAAATATCTTCCCGCCATCTGCAATGGCCAGGCCCAGGCTGCTTTGGCCTTTCTTGAAACCGGCGCAAGCTGGGACGCGCGCAGTCTCAGGCTCTCTGCCGCCGGCGGCAAGCTTACTGGAAGCAAGCTCTTCGTTCCCGATGCGGCGGTTGCCGGCTTGATTGTGGTTGCCGCCGCCGATGGAGTATTCGTTGCGGACAGCAAAGCTTCAGGCCTGAAAATTACGCCCATGAAAGGCATGGATCTGGCGCGAAAAATCTACTCCGTGGAATTCGCGAATACGCCCGTGGAAAAACTGGCCAACGCCGCGGGGCTGCCGCGCGCTCTGGAGATCGCCACCGTGGCATTGACGGCGGAGATGGTCGGCGGCATGCAGCGCGTGCTGGAAACAACCGTGGCTTATGCCAAAACCCGCAAGCAGTTCGGCAAGGTGATTGGCGGTTTCCAGGCGGTGCAGCACATGTGTGCGGACATGTATCTGGAAACCGAGAGCGCGCGCTCAGCCGCCTATTACGCCGCATGGGCGCTGCAGGAGAGCGCGGCAGGCGCCGGCGCCGCCGTCTCCATTGCCAAAATGTACGCCAGTGATGCTGCGCGCAATGTCGGCAATCGCGGCATTCAAGTGCACGGCGGCATGGGGTTCACCTGGGAAAATGACGTTCACCTTTACTATCGCCGGGCCAAGGCTTCTGAGACCATGCTGGGCGATGCCACTTTCCATCGCGAGCGCATCGCGCAACTGGTGCTGGACAGGCAGGCGGCCCGCGCGCCCTTGGAGCCCACGGCAAAGGTGACCGCCGTCACTTAACCGCGGCGCGGGGGCTTGTAGCCTCTGGCCCAGAAGGCGAAAACTGCCTCGTTGACCGGTCATGTTCCGAACCGCGGATTCTTTCCCGTTGCGGAAGTTCCGCACTTCTGCTGATATTTGTCATGGACTTCGACCAGCTCAAGACCTTCCTTGAAGTTGCCCGCCTGGGCAGTTTCTCCCGCGCCGCCGAAAAAGTTTTGCGTTCTCAGCCGGCGGTGAGCGCGCAGATACGCCAGCTCGAACAGGAATACGGCCAAAAACTCTTTGACCGCTCTGCCAAGGCCGTCCGCCTCACGCCGGCCGGGGAAGTTGTGCTGGAGTATGCCCGGCAGTTGCTGGCGCTGCAAAGCAAGTCCCTCCAGGCCACCACCCACCAGAGCGGCGTGCCCTTCGGGACACTTTCCCTCGGCGCCAATGAAGGAACGTTTCTCTACGTCCTCCCCAACGTCCTCGAAAAGTTTCACCGCAAGTTCCCGCGCGTCCGCATCAGCGTCTATCGCAGCTTTACCCACAAGGTCTGCGAGAAAGTGGAGGAAGGCGCCATTGACCTCGGTGTGGTCACCATGCGCGTGAAGTCGCCCAGCTTGAAAGTGATTCCCGTGTTCCGCGACCGCATCCTGCTCATGGTGGGACCGCGCAGTCCGCTGTTCAACCGCAAATCTGTCGCGCTTGAAGAGCTGGCGCAGGAGCCGCTGATCGTGCCCAAGACAGGTTCCATCCGCAAGCTCATGGAAAAACATCTGCGCCCGTTTCGCGAGGAGCTGAACATCACCATGGAGCTGACCAGCGTCGTCATGATCAAGCGCTTTGTGCGTGACGGCTTTGGAGTCTCCCTGATGTGCGCCGCCTTTGCCCGGGAAAACGTGCGTCGCGGCGACATTCGCTTGCTGGAAATTGAAGGCCTGGAGCTCTGGCGCGAACTGGGACTGGTGTATCGCAGGGACCGCAGCCTGCCGCTGCCCGCCGCCTCGTTCCTGGAACTGGCCCGCAAGGAGCTTGCCGTAGGCGTGCCTCCCACTGAAGATTGATCTTCCGCTCCCCGGGGAGCCTTTCCGCTTTCAGCTCTCGGAAAAACAAATACATCGCATCGAAATTACGTATTTCACTTTCTTCCCGCGACCATTTATGAAAGGTCATGGGCAGGACATACTCACATGCGATTCCGGACCACGCTGCCTCCTGTGGACATCCGGACCATGATGCGTGCGGGACCGGGTTCATAACGCGGCTCTCCGGCGCCGCTTCGCATGAGGCTGTGGACCGCGCTTTGCTTGCGTTGCAGAGACTGTCGCATCGGGGTGGCATTGATGCTGACGGAGTAAGCGGTGACGGCGCAGGCCTTCTCACGGCCACGCCTCTGAGGTTCCTGCAGCGCCAGGCCGAAGCAATCGGAATCAGCCTTCCCAGATGCTTCGGTCTGGGAATGCTGTTTATCGCCCCCGGAGAAGAAGCGCGGGTCCGGCGCGAGCTTGAGCTGCTTGCGCCGTCCATGCGCCTGAAGTGCGTCGGGTGGCGTGATGTCCCCATCAATTCCACTGTTCCCGGCTCGCGCGCCTCGCTCAGCATGCCTGTGATCCGGCAGTGTTTCTTCGCGCCCGCAGGCGGTGAAGCGGGGTTTGAGCGGCAATTGTTCCTGTTTCGCAAACGCGCGGAAGCCGCCCTTGGCAGCGCGGTTTACTTCTGCTCCTTGTCTTCCCGGACGGTCGTTTACAAGGGGCTGCTGGCTCCCTGGCAGCTGCCTCTCTTCTACCCCGATCTGCGCGAGCCGGATTACGAAACGCCGTTCGCTATCTTTCACCAGAGGTTTTCCACCAACACGCAGCCTTCCTGGCGGCTGGCCCAGCCGTTCCGGCTTCTCGGCCATAACGGCGAGATCAACACCATCACCGGCAATCGCCGCTGGATGGCGGCGCGGGAACCTGCGCTCCGCAAGGAACTCCAGGCCGGCCCCTGGTTTCGTGCTCTGGAAGAAAACGTCAGTGATTCCGCCAGCCTCGACAACGCACTGGAGCTCATGGTCCAGCGGGGGCACAGTGCGGAGTCAGCTTTGTTCGAGCTGGTGCCGCAAGTTGCAAGGGCGGACGCCCCGCCCTCCAGCGTGGAATCTGAGCCCTGGGACGGCCCGGCGGCCCTGATCTTCAGTGACGGCCGCGTAGTTGGCGCCAAGCTGGACCGCAATGGTCTGCGTCCGCTGCGCTACACGCAAACTTCTGATGGATGGTTGATCGCCGGATCAGAGGCAGGCCTGGCGGAATTCGATTCCGGGGAGATCGTCGAGCGCAGCCGCCTCGGTCCGGGTGAAATGTTGCTCGTGGATGTCGCCTCCGGGCGCGTGTTCCGCAACGGCGAACTGCGGGAACGGCTCTTGCAGCGGAGAAAACCGGCGCCGCGCACCGGAGTCAAGAAGCTGCCCGTGGAATTTTCCGGCCAGGTCCAGGCTGTTCCTGAACCCAGGAACATGGCTGCCGCGCTCGGCTGGAGTGAAGACCAGTTGCGCCTGCTCTTGCAGCCGCTGGCCGAAGGCAAGGAGCCGGTATGGAGCATGGGTGACGATACGCCCCCGGCCTTCATGTCCAAAATGCGGCGAACGCTGTGGGATTACTGCAAGCAGCGCTTTGCCCAGGTCACAAATCCGCCCATTGATCCCATCCGTGAAGCGCACGTGATGTCGCTGGAGACGCGCATCGGTCACGCGTTCATCGCGGACGCTCCGGTGCTCGCCGGGCAGCAGCTCTCCCTTATCGAGGAACGCCTGGAGCCCTGCCAAAGGATTGACATAACCTTCGCCGCTTCCGCTTCGCTCGCCGGCGCCCTGGAAGCGCTGGAGAGGATTCGCGGTGAGGTGCGCTGGGAATACCGCAAAAATCCGCAGATGGTGGTGCTCACCGACCGCGCTGTGAGCAGCGAACGGGCGGCGCTTCCCATGCTGCTGGCTGTGGCCGCGGTGTGGCAGGAAATGTCGCGCGCCGGCAACTTCCATGTCCCTCTGCTTGTGGAAACAGCCCAGGTGATTGATACCCATCATGTCGCTCTCTTGCTGGCTGTCGGCGCCACCGCCGTTTGTCCCTTCCTGGCCATGCAGCTTGCGGAAGCCGCCCGGCCGGCCGGCGCGGCAAGCTATCTGCGCGCCGTGAACGGCGGGCTGAAAAAAGTCCTTTCCCGTATGGGCATCTCAACCCTGGCCAGTTACCGCAACGCCCAGTTGTTTGAGATCGTGGGGCTGGAAGGCCGGCTCTGCCGCGAGTTCTTCGCCGGCGCGCCACGCTGGGCGGAGGCGACCTCTCTAGAGCAGGTCCTGGAAGACTACCTCTACAACCATGCGCTCGCCTACGCTCCGGAAAGCAAAGGGCCACGCGACGCAGGTTTGTACCGCTATCGCAAGGAAGGCGAGGTCCACGGCACGTCTCCCGACCTTCTGCGCAAATTGCATGCTCATGTGAAGAGCGGGACGCCGGAGAGCTATCGCGGCTATGAAGAGCTGGCGGAAACCCGCCAGCCGGCCACAATCCGCGACCTGCTGGCGGTCACCTCTGCTGAACGCATTGATCCGGAACACGTGGAGCCGGAGAGCGCCATCCTGCAACGCTTCAGCACCCAGGCCATGTCGGTGGGCGCCATCAGCCCTGAAGCGCATCGCACGCTGGCAGAGGCCATGAACCGGCTCGGCGCCCGCAGCAACACCGGTGAGGGCGGCGAGGACCCGGAAATCTACGCTTCGCAGCCCGGAGCCTCCAACAAGATCAAGCAGGTTGCCTCGGGACGCTTCGGCGTGACCGCCGAATATCTGGTTCACGCTCAGGAAATTGAAATCAAGATGGCGCAAGGCTCCAAGCCCGGAGAAGGGGGACAGCTCCCGGCGGCCAAGGTAAGCCCGTTCATTGCCCGACTACGCCGTGCCGTGCCGGGCATGGCGCTGATCTCGCCGCCGCCGCACCATGATATTTACAGCATTGAAGACCTGGAGCAGTTGATCCACGATCTGCGCACCGTGAACCCCTGGGCGCGCATTGGCGTAAAACTGGTGGCCGGCGCCGGAGTGGGCATCATCGCTGCCGGTGTTGCCAAGGCCGGGGCAGACGTGATCACCATCAGCGGCTATGACGGGGGAACCGGCGCTTCGCCTCTGAGTTCCATCAAGAACACCGGCCTGCCGTGGGAATTCGGCTTGCGTGATGCTCACCGCACCCTGGTGGAGACCGGCTTGAGGAAGCAGGTGCGGCTGCGCGTGGATGGCGGCCTGAAGTTCGCCCGTGATCTGGTCATCGCCGCGCTGCTTGGCGCCGACGAATTTGGTTTTGGCACCGCCGCGTTGCTGGCCATCGGCTGCGTGATGGCGCGGCAATGCCATCTGAATACCTGTCCGGTGGGAATTGCCACGCAGGATGAGGCCCTGCGCACCCGCTTCAACGGCAAGCCGGAAATGGTCATGGCCTATTTCCAGTCAGTGGCCGCGGAGGTGCGCCAGAGCCTGGCCCGCCTTGGCGCGCGCTCGCTCGAGGAGATCGTCGGCCACACGGAGTTTCTTCAGCCTCGCTTTCCTGAAGCCGCTCCCTGGGTGGCGGACCTGCTGCAGCAGCCGGCGTCGCCCCGTGAAAAGCCTGATATCTCCAGCGGGAAAGACGGCCTGAGCCGGCAGCTTACGGAGATGTTTTACATCCGCAACGGTTCGTTTCGCAGCAGTTTTCCAATCGTGAACGCTGACCGCAGCATTGGCGCGGAGATCAGTGGTGAGCTGTTGCGCCGTTCAAAGGGCGGCGATGCGTACTTCGCCCCCATGGACCTCTATTTCCATGGCGCGGCGGGACAGAGCTTTGGCGCATTTTTGATCTCCGGTCTCACGTTCCATCTGGCCGGAGAGGCCAATGACTACGTTGGCAAGGGGCTGAGCGGCGGCACAATCGCCATTGACTGCGGGTTGCGGGCTTCTCTTCGTGGCGACGTCCTTGCGGGCAACACCGTCCTCTATGGCGCCACGTCCGGGGAACTCTATGTCGCCGGCCGCGCCGGCGAGCGCTTTGCCGTCCGTAACAGCGGAGCTTTGGCCGTGGTGGAAGGTGTGGGCGATCACGGCTGCGAGTATATGACCGGCGGCGTTGCCCTTGTCCTGGGCCCTGTTGGAATGAACTTTGGTTCGGGGATGACCGGCGGGCTGGCTTATCTGCTGGAGGAACACGCTTCCGCGCGGCCCTGGAACCCCGACTTTGTCCGCCTGGAAGAGTGCTCCGAGCAGGAGCAGGACGCGCTCCGCAAAGTGCTCGCCCGGCATTCTCTGTTGACCGGCAGCCCGCGTGCCGCTCTCCTGCTTAAGTCAGGGCATCGCCTTCCCCTGGTGCGGGTGCAGCCGTTGAACTTGCCGTGTCCTGTCGAGCAGATCTGGGCCCCGGTCCTCGAACGACTGCGCCAGCCGCAGCAGCGCTTCCGGCCGGAAGAAAGCGGCATTGCTCCGCAATTGCCGCTGCCCGTCACGCTCCTCGATTCGGAACAGTACCTTCCCGGCTGCTAGGCAACCCTGGTGGCTGCCGCCATGTTGTCGGCAGTCGGAGTCATCTGGTCGCGCAGAAGCTGCTCTAGAGATTCGGCAAACCCGGCGATCTCAAGCGCATGGTCCAGCCCGTTGATGATGCGCCGGCTGTTCACGTAATCGCATCCCGTGGCGTTGATGTAGTCCGCCAGCTTCTTGCGGGTGAAGCTTCCGTTGCGCATTCCGTAGGACATGATCTCGTACGCCGTCCGCGGTTCCAGCGCGTGTTCCGGATGCAGCAGCAGCGTGTTTCCCAGTCCCAGTCCGGCGCCGATGTTCGCGTAGTTGGCTTTCCACGTAAGCTGCACGTACCCGCGCCCGTCGTAGGTGTTGGTGTAGATGGTACCGTCGGCGCCGGTGATTTTCACCGGCACGCCATAGGGATGGCCTTTGCCCTTCCCGAACTCCTCAATGGGACGCCAGCGATTGGCGCATTCCCAATGCACGGTGGCCAGCATGTAGGCCGCCCAGCGCAGGTCGCTGACGTCGGGATCTTCCTGCAGCGACTCCACTAGAAATTGCAAACCGGCCAGGGCGGCCGGGTTCAGGCTCTCGTTTTGCTTCTGGTAGGCATCGCAGATGCCGTCAACATTGAAATTGAACATGGGAGTTCACCCCCCTTGCGCTCACACTGGCAAAACACTACACCCGAAATAGTGCGCGACTGTCTGGAAACGTTTCTTAGTACTGCCGGGAGGGACTAATTGAATGAAGGGGCTTCCTGCGGGCGCTTTCCTGCCGGCGACTGCTTGATACCGGCTGGCTGCGCGGCCGGCTGTTGCGCGGCTTCGGCGGCCGCCTTCTCGTCCAGCAAGCGGGTCTGTTGATACGTGTAGGCAATCCGGTGAATGATGGTAATGGTGGAAAGCACGGCCAGCACCCAGAGCACGGGCGCCATGGCTCCCCAGCGGGCGAACAACGCCCCGATAATCACCAGGACAATGCGCTCCGGGCGTTCCATGAAACCGACTTTGCAGGAGCCGATCAGCGATTCCGCGCGGGCGCGCGTGTAACTCACCATGACCGAGCTGACCATCACAAAGGCCACCATCACCAGATAGAAGAAGCGGTTGGCGCGCGCGTAGTACACCAGCAGGCCGAAGAAGAGCGCCACGTCGCTGTAGCGGTCAATCACCGAATCAAAAAATCCGCCGAACGTCGTGACCTGGTTGGTGGCGCGGGCCACGCGCCCGTCCACCATGTCGAAAATCCCCGCCCCGATAATCACCAGCCCGGCATAAAGAAACATCCGCTGATAGTTGCTGGCATTGGCGTACCCGAAAAGCACCGCGGCGATGATATTGATGACCAGGCCGATAAACGTGAGCACGTTGGGAGAGATGCGGGTAAGAGCCAGCCCGCGCACAATCGCGTGCAGCAGCACGCGGCAGCCCCGTCCAAATGCTCCAGTCCAGGTCATTGCGCCTCTTCGTGGATGGTAGTAAGTTGCAGGATTTCCATTTCGCGTTTTCCGTTGGGCGTGACCACAATCGCGCTGTCGCCCACTTTTTTCCCCATCAGGGCCTTGCCGATCGGCGAAGTGGTTGAAATCAATCCTTTAGAAACGTCTGATTCCTCACTGGTTACCAGCTTGTAAACAATTTCTTCGTCCTTCGTGTTGTCGAAGACCTTGACCTTGGAGCCAAACGCAACCCGGTCCCGGGGAATGTTGGAAAGATTCACCAGGGCCAGTTCGCCCATGCGCCGCTTCAGTTGACCCAGGCGGGCATTCACAAATTCCTGCCGCTGCTTGGCCATGTGGTATTCGGCGTTCTCGCTGAGATCGCCCAGAGAGGCTGCCTTTTTGATTTCCTTGGGAAGCTCATGCGCCAGTTCGTGTTCCAGCGCACGGATTTCCTCTTCCAGTTTTTTCTTGATGTGCTCTGGCATTTAGAAAGCCGAACTCCTCTGGCGGTTTGACCGGAGTGAACTTTGCCGCAATTATAAACCGTTGACGTGAAACGCGTTTCATCACAGCCGGACGGTCCGCTTGTGATTGAAATGATAAACGAGAGCCTGACTCCGCGTACCTGCAAATATTGCTTTAAACAGGGAATAAGTTTATAATGTTTTTTGTCTAAGCCGTTCCCCCGCAGAGAGTTCCCATCCGGGTGTTTCATGAATGGAAATCTAAGCTTCCAAATCGGCGACAAAGTTGTTTACCCCAATCATGGCGTTGGCGTGATCGAGCAGATCAGCAGCCGCACCATCGGCCCCAACGTACAGAAATTTTATCTCCTTAAGATTAAAGCCAGCAGTCTTAGGGTCGAGGTCCCGTTCCATAACGTGGGTGCGGTGGGTCTTCGCCCCGTGGTCAGGAACGGGGAAGTCACCAAGATACTGAATTTCTTAATGGACGGGAAGTGCGATAACCATCAGGACTGGAAATATCGCTTTAAAGAAAATTCCGACAAAATGCGTACCGGCTCCCTTTTGGAGGTTGCCGTGGTCCTCAAAAGCCTGCTCTTATTGGCTAAAGAGAAGCCGCTCTCCTTCCGTGAAAAAAAGATGTTGGAACGCGCCCGCTATCTGCTGGTGACTGAACTTGCCATGGTCAAGAACTCAGAGGAAAACGAAATCGAAGACCTTCTGAACAAGGCCCTGAGCAAGAGCAAGTTGAAGTTCCCTGAAGTTACGGCCGACGCCTGATATTTCTGTCGTTGTCGCTCCAAAACCGACCAGGGGCATAACCCCGGTGGAGTAGGGTCGTTATGCGCCTGCAGCTTGGGGGTAGGCGCGCAAGGCGGCCTTCCCCTTTTCTTCATTCCAGACCAGGCCCGTTCTGCCGCTCCACCTCCCGCGGGCGCTGCTCGTGGGAAGACGGCGGTGCGTGATCGTCAACTCTTGCACACCAGCCAAAATCTCTATGAGCCGTAACCTGCGCCCGGTTC
>DATIWA010000503.1:0-1505 GCA_035465515.1 Candidatus Limnocylindrales bacterium
CCCGCAAGGGCTATTACGCTCCCCAGGAATGAGCCTCCCGGGGACGGACGGTTGGCCTGAGTTCTGATTCTCACCTGCCTCCGGGGATGGGTGCGTCTCTTGAGACGAGGGAGTATCCGGTGGGGTGGAATGGATGCGGCATGAGCGCGCCAGCCGCGGGTGCGCGGCTGAGCGTGAGGGGAAGCGTCCAGGACTCCAGTGAGCAGGCAGGCTGCTGTGCCGAGCAGGCTGTCTGCCTCGGGCGACTGAAGTCCCGGGCACAGCCAGCCACGATAAGGAGCGCAGCCGGCAATGGTTTGTGCCTGCGGAGCCAGGGGTTTGATATAGCACTTTGGGGCTGGGGATCTTTAGTTCTTTGGGACAAGTAGAAAATGAGATACTGGACACCGCCAGGGTTCTCTAACGCCCGGCAGCCGGCCGGCTGTCGCGGGCAATCGATTGCACCGGTTTGCGGAGCCGTCCGTGCGCTGATTCCACTTCAAACGTGAGTCCGGAAAGAACCTGCGCGTGCGCCGGGCGCGCCGGGCCGCTCCACTGCGCTTTCGCGCGTAGATACACGGTAAGCGCGGCGCAACTTTGCGCCACCGGCGATGAAACCAGAAAGACCAGCGCTGTCCGCATACTTTCCACTACGCGAGCAAAACGGAACCATGTGCTCAGCGGGACCTTGCTGATGCGCCGGGCGTCAATGCTGCCCAGGTCCACCGCGATCAGCCCGAATCCGCCGTTCTGGAGCAGGATGTCCGCGCACTTGAATGCCTGCTCCACAGGTTTCAGATGGTGCTGCGCCCGGCAGCGGACCCAGAACACACGCCTGAGATCAACTCCCGCTGTTTCGGCCGAGAGCGGATCAAAGGCATCGGAGCCGTCCACCAGGGCACAGTGCCCGTCACCGGCAGTAAGGTCCGCCATCAGTTCAAGCAGCAGCGAAGTCTTGCCGGAAGAGATCTCGGGTGGGGCGCAAATCTGCGTCAGAGCGGACCGCGGAATTCCTTCCAGTTCCGGCATGTCGAGCCGGATCAGTTCGTGCGCAGAGCGTTCGTAAGTCCTGAGCGCACCGGGGATGCGCTCTTCGACCTGGGCGCGGATGCTGGCGAGGCGGGACAAGGACATGGCATGAAGGAGGAACTAGCGTCAGTATAGGCGAACATAATACGAAATATCAACTCCCGCGTGAGGCGCATGGTTGTGCCGGGCAGGGCGGCACGACGGCGCTCATCCAGGCAGGTTATCGAGCCGCCCGGGCCCGGCTCTATGGCTACGCCACCCGCAGCACAACCTTGCCATGGGTCTTGCCGGTTTGGTTCAGATCATGGGCCCGTCTTGCTTCATCGATCGGCAGCACCTTGTCCATGCGCGGCTTCACAATCCCCTGGTCCACCAGTTTCGCGATTTCGGCAAGCTCCTCACTGCTGCGCTTCATCACAATGTTGACTGCCCGCGCCCCGGTCTTCGCCGCCTTGCCCTGATCGGCCTGACCCACCGTCGAAACAATGATTCCACCT
>DATIWA010000504.1:0-15005 GCA_035465515.1 Candidatus Limnocylindrales bacterium
ATCTATGCCGATGCCGGGACCTTCACGGGGGGGACGCTCGATTCGTCAGGGCTGGGCGTTCTGACCCGCTTTGCCGCTCTCTGGCTGGAACTGAGCGCGCTGCGCAAAGCCGGCCCGGGGGTACAGGCGGAAGAGCCGCCGCCGGCCGCCGTGGCCGCGGCCGCAAGCGCGAACCCCGGCCTTGCAACTCCTTCGGCGGCAACCGGCGCGGGCGTTGCCAGGCAGATGTCCGAGGAGACGGAATTACACAAAAAGGCCAAACGTTTTGCCAAGCTGCTGGTGGAAGAAATCAAGCTCTACAACCAGCCTAAAGTGGTGGAAGGTAAGCAGAACCGGGACCTCTACGAGCGGCTCCGGGAAGATATTGAGAAAAGCCGGGCCACATACGACAAGCGTTATCGCGAGAGTGCCGTGGCTTCGGCCGACTATTTCAATCAGGAACTTATTCGAATTCTTGCGGACAATGATGTCTCACTCATGGGCTCTAGTTTTCCGCGGTAGAAACTAAGGAAACCGTGGCCGTACGACGTTTTTTAATTGCTGTCTTTTTGTTCCTGCCGCTCATCCCGGCTGGGCTTTCCGGAGAGGTCCCTAAAAAGAAAGCGCACGCCGGCGCGAAGCACACGGCCCGGCGGTCCGCCCGCAACGCGAAGAAGCTCCGTCATCTCAAGCGCGCATTTGTCGCCTCGGCTGACCTCAAGCCCATGGCGCAGCAGTTGCTGGAAAACCGCACCCCGCAGGGCTACGCCGGAGTTGAGCAGTATGCCCGCCGCCATCGCAAGGATGAAGCCGCGCCCATGGCGTGGTTTGTCCTGGGTTATGCGCATTTCCTCGACAAGGATTACGCCAGGGCCCTTGAGTGCTGGCAGCATGCCAAACCTCTGGAGCCGATGCTGGGTGATTATCTGGTCTGGCTGCAGGCCAGCGCCTACCAGGGTGAAGGCAACAACCCTGAAGTTGAGAAGGTACTGGAAGGTTACGAGCAGAAATATCCTGATTCGCTTAACCTGCATGACGCCCTGCTGCTGCATGCGGGCGCTCTTGTCGCCAATGGCAAGGCGGACCAGGCCATCGCCGAACTGGAGAAGCATCGGGCTCCGGTCAGTCCAGAAACCGAGTTCGCTCTCGCCACGGCTTACAAAGCCGCGGGTATGCAGCAGAAGGCGACGGAGATTCTGCGTCGCATCTATTTCGAGATGCCCATCAGCGAACAGGCAGGGCTGGCGGCCCTCACCTTGCAGAGCCAGGGAGAGAAGCAGCCGGCCGGCAGTTTCGACCAGCGCCGGACGCGCGCTGCACTGCTCATGAAAGCGCGCCGGTTCCAGGACGCCGCCAGCGACCTGAGTTCGCTGATAGAGCAGACGCCGCCGGAGAAGATGCCGGCCATGCAGGTGGAATTTGCAACCGCGCTTTACCGCGCGCACAAACGCGACGATGCCCAGCGTCTGTTTGAAACGGTCCTGCAAAATCCCGCGGCCACCACGGAGGTCAAGGCCCAGACGCTTTATTTCCTGGCTGAGTGCGCGCGGGACAAAGACGATCAGGACAAGCATGCGGCGTACGTGTCGCAATTGCGCACCCTGGCGCCGGACAGTTCCTGGATGGGGCAGGCGCTGCTCTCGGCGGGCAACATGTACATGCTCAAAGGCGATTTCGCAACAGGAGTAAAGTTCTACGCCGAGATCTTCGAGCGCAAGCAGAATGACAGGTTCTCTCCTTACGCCCACTGGAAGACCGCCTGGCTCAACTACCAGATGGGCAAGAAGGATGAAGCCAAGCGCCTCTTTGACGAACAGCTTGCGCTGTATCCCGCGTCAAGCGAAGTGCCGGCTGCGCTTTACTGGCGGGGCCGGATCGCGGAAGACGAGGGAGACAAGGCGATTGCCCGCGCGTATTACCAGAAGCTTTCGGAAAACTATCGCTATTTTTATTACGCAAATCTCGGACGCGACCGCCTGGCGAGAATCGGTCTGGCAGACGCAGGTGATCCGGCGGTGTTGGACCGGCTGCCTTCTCCAGCGGCGCCACCCAGAGCGTGGGACCCGCCGGACGGGAATGTCCGGCTGCAAAAGGCGCAACTGCTGGCGAATGCCGCATTGTTTGACTTCGCGGCGAAAGAGTTGCAAGCGGCGGCCGCGGGGTCGCCTCCATGGCTGGCACGGTCCCTGGCGGCGCTGTATGGCGATCAGGGAAGCTATATTCATGCCATTGAAAGCCTCAAGCACGCCGTTCCCGGCTATTTCAGCGTTGAGATCAACCAGATTCCACGGCCTGTGTGGGAAGGTCTCTTCCCCCGGCCGTTCTGGGATGAGTTGCGCAAAGACGCGCTACAGAACAAACTCGACCCATACCTGGTGGCCTCGCTCATCCGCCAGGAATCGGAATTTAACCCGCTTGCCGTTTCACGCGCCAACGCCATGGGGCTGATGCAGCTTCTGCCATCGGTGGGCAGGGGCCTGGCGAAGCAGATGAAAATCCGTCATTTTTCCAGCGATGATCTGCTGATCGCCAACACCAACCTGCAGATGGGAACACGATACTTCAAACATATGGTGGACCATTATGACGGTCAGGTTGAGTACGCTCTGGCGGCGTATAACGCCGGTGAAGATCGTGTGGACGACTGGCGCCAAAAAGGCAATTTCAAGAGCGTTGATGAATTTGTGGAATCAATTCCGTTTACTGAAACCCGCGAATACGTCCAGGCCATCCTGCGCAACGCCATGTTGTACAAGCTGCTCTATCCAAAAGGCTGATCACAGGCAAAGAGAGTGCGGGGCCTGCGCTTCCCGGGCCCCCGGCATGCTCTGTTGATCTGAATCCTCAGCAGGCTGATTTGCCGTGCCTGGGAGGGAAGAGGACTTTAAACATCAGCAGCAGGGCCCCGATTACGATTGCGCTGTCGGCCACATTGAAGGGCGGCCAGTGATGTTCGCCGATGAAGAAGTCAAGAAAGTCAGTCACGGTGCCGGCGGCCAGCCTGTCCCAGAGATTGCCCAGCGCCCCGCCCATAATCAGAGACAAAGCCGCCGAGGTCGCGTTGAGTGCCGGCCCGCCTTTCCACAGCAGAACTGAGACCACGGCCACGGCTGTGGTGGAAAAGGCAATCAGGCCGGCGGTTCTCCAGGGCGAAACAGAGTCGGCAAAGATGCTGAAAGCGGCGCCGGTATTTTCCCAGTGGGAGAGCTGAAATAAACCCGGGATGATGGAGACTTCGCGCCCCAGAGGAATGTTGCGGATGACCAGCAGTTTGCTGATCCTGTCCAGCAAAACCACACCGGCGACGATCAGGAACTGGTATCTGCGCATGGTCAGGGCGGGAAGGAAAGGGCGTCCCGGGGTCACCCGGCCTTTTCGCTGGGAACGGCTTTTTCTTCCTGCGGAGCCAGGAAAATCTCACTCAGCAGCAGCAAAGCACCGATCACGATGGCGCTGTCAGCTATGTTGAACGCCGGCCAGTGGTGCGATCCGACGTAAAAATCCAGGAAGTCAATCACCCGGCCGCTGGCCACACGGTCCCATAAATTGCCCAGCGCACCGCCAAACACCAGAGAGAGGGCGATTGCCGTGGTGTTCATGGCATTGCCGTTCTTCCAGAGCAGGGCAGAGACAACCGCCAGGGCCGCCACGGAAAACAGAATGAGCATGGCTACTTTCCATTCTGACGGTGAATCGGAGAACAACCCAAAGGCCGCGCCCTCGTTTTGAACGTGAGTGAGGCGGAAGAGTCCGGGAATAACATCCACGCCATCATGCAGCGTGATGTTCTGTGATATTACCCATTTTGTCATCCTGTCCAGGACGACCACCAGGGTGGCGATTAAAACATGATACTTGCGCATAGCCGGTTTATGAAATCATCGCACAGGCAGCCAACATTGGGCGCCTGACGAAAGTCCCTCTACTTTTCAGCGAAACCATTGGGGCCCCGCCGCTGTTTTCAACCTGCTTCGAGTTCATCCAGTACCGCCAGGCAGCGCTCACAAAGCGTCGGATAGCGCTCGCTTTCCCCCACCCTGGTTGAATAGTTCCAGCATCGCTCGCATTTCTGGCCGGGAGCTTTGCTTACTTCTACGCGCAAAGGCGAGCTTCCGTTCCCCGCGGGCGCATGCTTTATATCCACCCCTGAAACCACCAGCAGGAAGCGCATATCGTTGCTGTATCGCTCAAGCAGCTGATAAAGGCCCTCCGGAGCGTGGATCGTGACCACCGCTTCCTCTGAGCGTCCAATGAGCTTCTCCTTGCGCGCCACTTCCAGTACTTTGAGGGCCTCGTTCCGGACACCCATGAGCGACTCAAAATCAGCCCGCAGGGTTTCCGTCGTTTGACCGCCATCCCCAGGAGCGCTGCGAAAGCTGCCGGGGTCAGGGAAGTATGCCAGATGGACGCTCTCCGGCTTGCCGGAAAAGCCCGGCAACGCCTGCCAGACTTCGTCGGCGGTAAAGGTCATGATGGGCGCGACCAGGCGGACCAGCGCGTCGCCAATCTTCCATACCGCGGTCTGGGCGGAACGGCGGGCGGTTGAGTTCGGCGCGGAAGTATAAAGCCGGTCCTTAATGGACGCGAAGTACACGTTGCTCAGCGTGGAATTACAGTATTCGTTGAGTTGCTGGTAGATGCGGTGAAATTCAAAGCTGTCATACCACTTGCGCACCCGTTCGCAAAACTCGCCGGCCAGCAGGACCTCATACTGGTCCAGCGGCAGCATGTCCTTCAGCGCAACGGCATTCCGCTCCGGATCGAAATCAAACAAGTTATTCACGATGTAACGGAATGTGTTGCGAATGTTCTTGTAGCTGTCGCCGGTCCGGTTCATCAACTCTTCTGAAACCGTGACGTCTTCCTGAAAATCCACGGACGCCACCCACAGCCGGATGATCTCCGCCCCCTTGCTCTCGGCAATCCTGACCGGGTCAATGCCATTGCCCAGCGACTTCGAGGTGGCCCGCCCCTGAGGATCAAGCGTCCAGCCATTGGTCGCCACCGCGCGATAAGGAGCGTGACCGCGCGTTCCCACGGCGCAGAGCAGGGAAGAGTGGAACCAGCCGCGATACTGGTCTCCGCCTTCCAGGTAGAGATCGGCCGGCCACGGCAGGTTCGGCTCATGCCCCAGGACCGCCGCCTGGCTGGAACCGGATTCAAACCACACGTCGATGATGTCGTTCTCCTTGCGAAAAGTCGCGGCGCCGCAGCCGCATTTTGCACCCGCCGGAACAATTTCGCCGGCCGGGCGCTTATACCATGAGTCGGCGCCCTCTCGCGCGAACAGGTCCACCACGGCCTTGTTCACTTCCTTCGATTCCAATTGCTTTCCACAGGCTTCACAAAAGAAGACGGGGATCGGCACTCCCCAGACCCTCTGGCGGGAGATGCACCAGTCCGGCCTGGTGGCGATCATGTTGCTGATGCGTTCTTCGCCCCATGCGGGAATCCACTTTACCCGCTTGATTTCATCCAGCGCGCGCTGCCGCAGTGTGCTGCCATCCACCGCGGACTCCATGGAGATGAACCACTGCTCGGTGGCCCGGAAAATCACCGGGTTGTGGCAGCGCCAGCAGTGAGGATAGGAGTGCTCGATCCGGCTTTCTCCCATGAGCACATTCCGGGCCTTCAACAACTCAATGATGGGATGGTTGGCCTTGAACACCGTCAGCCCGTCGTATTCCGGCAAGCCGTTCCGCAGGCGTCCCGCGGCGTCCACATTGCAGGTCTGATCGAGCTTGTACTTCACGCCGGTGTAGAAGTCATCAGCGCCGTGCGAGGGTGCCGTGTGCACCGCGCCGGTGCCCTGGTCGGTGGTCACATACCCGGCCAGCACGCCCAGAATCTGACGATCAAGAAACGGATGGGCGAACGTTGCGTACTCGAGCTTGTTGCCGGCAAAGCGGGCGATCTCAGCGGCGCCGCCGATGCCGCAGGCTTCGATGGTCGCTTTTGCCAGTGCGTCGGCAACAATGTAGACCTCGCCATTGTGCTCCAGGGCAACATATTCAAGCTCAGGATGAAAAGCGACGGCCATGGATGCCGGGAGCGTCCAGGGGGTCGTTGTCCAGATGATGGTGCTTACGCTCTTGCCCGAGAGGCGCGCGTCGAGCTTCGCAGGATCGCTGGTCAGGCGATATTTCACCCACACGCTGGGGCTGGTGTGCATTTCATACTCGACTTCAGCTTCCGCCAGCGCTGTCTTGTCATGGATGCACCAGTAAACCGGCCGCAGCCCCTTGTACACCGCGCCGTTTTCCATGAAGTCAAACAGGCTGCGCGCGATGGCCGCCTCATACTGCGGGTCCAGGGTGGAGTAGGGGTTGTTCCAGCGTCCGAAAATCCCCAGCCGCTTGAACTGTTGCCGTTGCAGGTCCAGAAATTTGAGAGCATACTCGCGGCACGCCTTCCGCACGTCGGAGGGGTCCATTTCGAGCTTCTTGCGGCCCAGTTTCTCATCTACTTTGATTTCGATGGGCAGACCGTGGCAGTCCCATCCCGGTACGTAGGGCGAGTCAAAGCCGGCCATGGTCTTTGACTTGACTACAAAATCCTTCAGGCACTTGTTGAGGGCATGTCCCTCGTGGATGGCGCCATTGGCATAGGGAGGACCATCATGCAAAAGGTAGATCGGCTTGCCCTGGCGTGATTCCCGGATCTTTCCGTAAAGATCACCTTTCTCCCATCGTTCCAGCCATTTAGGCTCATTCTGCGGCAGACCGGCCTTCATGGGGAAGTCAGTCTTAGGAAGATTCAGGGTCGTCTTAAGGTCGAGCGGCGCTCGCATGGCTTCTCCGAATGCAAGTAATTGATCTTTAATTATAACCAGTATTGCTCGCAGGCTTGCCGCGCGGGGGCCCGGGTTAGAGTGAGTTTTTGTGGCACGGGCGGGAGTCTCAAAGCGGCAACTTGGCCGCGCTGTTCTGGCCTTTTTACCAATTCTTAACAAAACCTATTCCTCTGGAAATGAATCACAAATAGGCAGCGCCAGCAAAATTGCATTGATTGGGTAACCTGTGGCAGGAAAGTTCCCACAGGAGTTCCTGCTGAAAGCAACTTAGAGGGTGATTCCCTCATCTCCTATGAATGAACTCCGGCCACATGTACGGTGTGGTGAAAAGAAGGAAAAGCGGGTCGACCCCATGGCGAATCAGGTAATTATCCCTCGTCCTCCGCAGCGATTCTTCGACGATGGTCCCAAATTAGCGCTTCTTCCGGAGATGCATCGCTCCATGCTGAGCTCTCTGCTCATCAACGTTAAGGATGCGTTGTTCCCGGAGAAGCTTCCTCCGTTGCGGCTGACATCACGGCCGGTACAGGTTCGTGAGATTTGGAGCCATCGCAGCCCCAAAAAAGCGGCCAGCGGTTCGCTCACGGTGCACGCCATAGGCATTGGCATTGTTGTTGCCCTTTCCCTGATCAGCTTGCGATCGAACAAAGCGGTTGTTAAGCCTCAGGAGAACGTTACCCTCATTGCTCCGCCCCTGACCGATTACCAGCCGGTGATGAAGCCCGCGGAAGCGCCGAAGGCCCTCGCGGGCGGCGGTGGCGGCGGGGAACATGCCAAGATCTTCGAATCCAAGGGGCATCTCCCCAAGGTGGCGCCGGTGCAATTCACTCCGGCGACAGTGGAGATTCGCAACCAGAAGCCAAAACTCGCCATGGAGCCCACGGTGGTGGCTCCCCCCAATGTGAAGCTGCCTGACAATCCCAATATGCCGAATCTGGGCAACCCGATGTCGGCCCGTGTAACCGGCCCGGCGTCCAATGGGCCCGGCTCCGGCGGCGGCATCGGTTCCGGAAGCAGCAATGGTATTGGGTCAGGCACCGGTCCCGGCCACGGCCCAGGGCAGGGAGGCGGCTTTGGCGGCGGCATTTACAGCATTGGCGACATCGGAGTAACTCCGCCCAAGGCGAAATACACGCCTGAGCCAGACTTTTCCGAGGAAGCCCGGAAAGCCAAGTACCAGGGAACGGTAACGCTCTCCGCGATTATCGGCCCCGACGGCCGGCCGCGGAATATCAGGGTGGTACGCAGCCTGGGTATGGGACTGGACCAGAAGGCGCTGGAGAAGGTCCGCACATGGCTTTTTGAGCCGGGCAAGCGTAATGGCCAGCCGGTGGCAGTGGCCATGACGCTGGAAGTGGACTTCAGATTGTTTTAGTTGATTCGCCATCGCGTCGATTCGACTAAATCGGAGGGAGAGAGGATGGAAGACCTCTCTCCCTTCAGCTTTTTCAGGCGCGTTCAGCCTGCTGCGCAAGGATTTCGTCGCGCAATGCCGTTTTTGCGGCAATGCAGCAAGGCCCGGCGGGAATTGGGCTGCCATGCGGACAGGTGCGCGGGTGCCCCAGGAACGTGCAGATGCGGTCGGTGGCTTCCGGCGAAAGGATGTGCTCGAACTTGCACGCTTGCTCGGCGACTTCCTTTTCATCTTCAACCTGAAACGTCTGGGTAAACAGCCGTTCGGCCAGCCGGTGGCGGCGGATAATGTCCTCAGCCCGGCGCCTGCCCTTTTCCGTGAAGATGATCATCTGTTCGCCGTGGTCCAGCGACTCCGCGGGCGGGCGGAAAGCCACGTGGCAGCGGTTCAGCACCGGCTTGTGAGTATGCGGTTCCGGCGTATGCTCCGTGAGTTCCACCAATCCCATGGTTTGCATGCGCTCCAGGGCCAGCGGCATGGGTAGGGAACCTTCCACTTCCACCCGGCCCAATTCCGCAGGTTCGCCATTTTCCGCGAGCACCCAGAGTTCCTCCAGGACCTCATCGTACTGCTCCTCGTCAGACATGGTGAAGGTCTCCTGCGAGGCGATTTTTCCGTGGTGCAACTCAAGCAGGCGATCAGCCAGGCGGGCCACAACGGGGTCGTGCGTGACCATGATGATAGTGCGGCCTTGCGCGTGCAGTTCGCGCAACTGGCGCAGAACCAGCTCTTCGTTTTCAGCATCCAGATTGCCTGTGGGTTCGTCCGCCAGCACGATCTGCGGGTCGTTGATCAGGGCGCGCGCAATGCACACGCGCTGCTGTTCGCCGCCGGAAAGCTGGGAAGGGAGGTGATTGGCCCGGTCTTTGAGCCCCACGCGCTGCAACGCCGCAAGCGCTTCTTCCTTGTCCGTCATGCTGTGGAAGTACTGCGCCAACATCACGTTCTCGACCGCGGTGAGGTAGGGAATCAGGTGAAACTGCTGGAAGATGAAGCCGATTTTTTCCGCCCGGAAGCGGTTCAATTCCGCGGGCGTCATCTGCGAGACGTTGCTGCCCTTGATCCAGATTTCGCCGCTGCTGGGCTTGTCGAGACATCCCAGCAGGTTGACCAGGGTTGACTTGCCTGAACCGGAAGGCCCCATGATGGCCAGCCACTCGCCCGGGGCCACGGTCAGTGAAACATTGTCGAGCGCCTTCACTTCGACGTTGCTTTTGTAAACCCGGGTTACATTCTTCAGCTCGATTGCCATCTATTCCCCTCTGAGTATTCCCGCCGGCTGGATCTGCTGTAACAGCCTGAGCGGCGCGGTGGAAGCAACCAGCGCCAGCGCGATGCTGCCAAGTATCACCGGAATGAGCAGGGCCGGCTGCGGCCGAATGGCGGCGGAGAAGTTCGCTTTGCCGATCCAGAACGCAATCCCGCTGCCGGCAAGATAACCCGCCACAGCGCCGGCCACGGCCAGCAGCGAAGACTCCGCGGCAAAAAGAAAATTCACGGTTCGGTTCGACGCTCCCAGCGCCTTCATCACGGCGAAGTCCTTCCGCCGCTCCAGTACGGAACTGGTGAAGGTGGCCACCATGCAAAGCATGATCAAAATTCCCACCACCGCGGAAGCCGCGAATACCACGGACCGTGTTTTGCCAATCACTGCCGTCTGTGCCTGCGTGATCTGGCGGACCGGCTGAACGTCCGACTGCGGTAACGCCGCGCGCAGCTTTTGAATGGCATCCTGGATATCCCGGGGACGGCCCTCCACGCGCACCAGTGCCGTGGCTGGTTGAATGCCGGTCAGGGTCTCGAAGTCCGACAGACTGATGTAGATGCGGCTATCGTCGTCCGAACCTGAATCGAAGATGGCTTTGGGAATGATCTCCGCTGACTTAGCGCCAAATGAGATCTGAAAGGCCTTGCCGGAAGGAGAAAGCCGTTCAGCCGCACGCGACCCGATCAGCGCAGAACCCGCAGGCGCGCTGCCCGGCCGCAGGACCCACCAGGAGTTCAACGTTTGGAAGGCAGCAAGGTCCGTGCCGCCCACAACCACCCTGGTGTCGTCAGGGCCGGTCGCAATGGCATATCCAACCGGCACGGCCTCCGCGTTATGGCCTGACAGTCCATTGATGCGCGCCATTTGATCGGCAAAGCCGGCGCCGGGGCCGAACGTTACGATCACGTTTGCTCCGAAATCGCGGAACTCGCGGCTCAGCTTGCCTTCCAGATCGTAATAGACGGTCAAACCGGCGGTGGCAATTGTGGCCACCACGGCAACCGAGATCAGGGCGGTGAGGGCGCGGTCCTTGCGGACCCAGGCGGCCTTTATCAGCAGGCGAAGAAGAAGTTGTTTGCGGCTCATGCGTCACCCCGCAACACGACCGCGGGATCAAACTGCATGGCCTTGCGGACCGCCCCGGCGCTGCCGGCGAAGGTCACCAGGAGCGCAGCACAGACAACCACCGCCAGGACGATTGGCTGGACGGTGATGGCTGATCCAAAAATTGTCTGCCCGATGCGGTGGGCCAGCACGGCGCCGGCAAAAAAGCCGATCACCCCGCCTGCGACCGCGAGCAGGCCGGCTTCCGTCAGGAACAGCGTTGCGACCGAACCGTTGCTGGCGCCCATGGATTTCATCAGGCCAACTTCATGGCGCCTTTCCAGAATCGTAGCCGCCATGGCCGCGGAAACAGCAAGGGCCGCCGCCAGCATGGCAGCAAGGGTGAGCAGCAGCATCATTCCGGAAATGCTGCTGAGGATCTTGCCCTGGTTCTGCTCCACCTGCCGGATTTGCTCTACGCGAACGTTGGGCAGGACTTCGCCGATCTGGAGCGCAATGGAGTTGGCGTAGGGCGAGCAATACCAGCGGTCGCGGTCAGCCGGCGTCAATGTGTTGGGATCGTGCCGGCCAAAGGCATCTTCCGGCTTGGTCAGAGCGCTGACGATGACCCTGCGCACCTTGTTCGGCTTGCCCAGAAGCTCCTGCACAATGTGGAGGGGAGCAACAACAGCGCGGTCTTCGGCGCCTCCGGTATTCAATATCCCGCTGACGCGCAACTTCCTGCCGAGCAACTCGATTTCACTCCCCGGGGCCAAACCGCTTTCCTGCGCCAGTTTGCTGCCGGCAAGCACCTCGGGCGGATGGTCCTGGGGCCATGCGGAATAGTCCTGCGGCCACGCGCCGGTCACCTTCCACCAGCCGTTCACTGTCCTGGCGCCGGTGGTGAACTCCTCGTCACCGTATTTCAACTTCTGTGAGAAATAGGTTCCGATCAGCGCTACCTTGATCGCCCGGCCCTGGACGGAGATGGTTTCCGGCGACGAAAGAAAGGGAACAAAGCCCTTGATATTGTGTCCCCAGAAAATGCCCTTCATTTTAGGCAGATCGGACTCGGCGATATAGGCGCCTTCGCTGGCCGGCTTCAGGTTCACGCCGCCCAGGTTGACGTCCAGAGTGTCTTCCACCGGAGTGACCAGGAGATTGCCGCCGTTGGCGCGCAGGTCCTCGTTGATCTTGTCGCCCACGTCATTTCCCATGGCGATCATGGCCGTGGCAATGCTCATGCCCAGCGCAATGGCCAGAAGAGCTACGCTTTTGCGCCGTTTCTGTCGCCGAAATGACTCAAAGAGCAGGCGGAAGAACATCTCAGTGTGAGAATTGCGCGACTTGCGGCTTCAGGTCAGTGATATTTATCACGACTGAATCGCCTTGCGCGCTCGAATGCAGCGGAATCGGGTTGCAACCGCCCGGCTCTCCCACGCTCTGCGAATTAATGGGCGCGGAGCAGTTCTTGCAAATGATCCCGCTGGAACCCTTGTAAAAGCCGACGGGGCCGCAGATCTGGCAGGCATCGAAAACGGTGGCCACCTTGCCGTCGGGTTTGCGATAAAGCAGAAAACGCACTTCCACGCCGTTGACATTGGCGCTGTAGCGCTGCAGGTCGCCCTGGGCCAGGTTCTGGGTAGGGACCACCGCATTGCCGGAGGCATCGAAGGAAATCTCGGTCGCGGGAGAAAGCCCGGTCGTGCTCTTGGCGTAGATGAATTCCGCCGTCACCATGAAAATGAAGAGAAACGCGGTACCGCAGACGAGGCCGGCCCACAGGCGCTCGCGGCGGGCCGTCCACTGCTGCTTTCTTTCCTCCGCCCTGGAACCGGCAGGAGCGGCGACAGGTGCGCGGCGACGGTACTCAAGGAGGACCATCAGCGCGACCAGGGCCAGCATGGTGATGGAGAAAAAGTAATCGTTGCGTACGATCGGCCCGATCAGCGCCATCTCCTGCTTGCTGGAGGGAAGAACGCCGCTTTCGGAAAGCTCATGCAGGCCGGAGATGACCAGTTGCGCGGCCACGAAGAACAGGATCACCGTGGTGACCCGGAAAAACTTCCGCAGGTCTATGCGCACGCTGCCCTTGACGAACATTACCCCGAACACCACCGCCAGGGCCACGCCCAGCAGCGTGCCCATGAAACTCATCAATTCGGTGGAATTAAGTTCCACGCCGGAGAGGATAACCACGGTCTCGACGCCTTCACGGAAGACCATGAGGAAGATGAAAGCAAAAAGCCCCCATCGGGAACCGGCGCCGGCCAGGCTGCCGACTTTGGTTTCAATTTCTCCCTTGAGCTTGCGGGCCGTGCGCATCATGAACAGGACCATGCTGACGACAAAAATGGCGGCCAGCAGCATGACCCAGCCTTCGATTTTGTCCTGGTTCACCGGCAGGTAGGAGAAGGCGACCGCGCCGGCCACGCTGCCGATAAATGCCGTTATCAGCGCGGCATACACCGTTTTACGCAGGTCAGGACGGCCGATCTTGGTCAGATACACCAGCGTAATGCCCACGATCAGAGCGGCCTCTACGCCTTCCCGCAAAGTGACTACAAGTGCCTGAAACATAGTTGATTTTGAAAATGAATTTCAATTTCAATTTCAAATTGTACGCACCCCGCAAACCAGAGTCAACAAATTGAAAACACACGGTGGATGATTCAAAAGGGCCGTGACGCGCATCACAGCCGCGGCGAACATCTTTTTGCTTTGTTTCACGATCTAAAAAGCAGTGCTGACTGTTCACATTTGCCGCTCCGCGCAAGAAATGGCGCGCCTGGGTCCCTTATGGGAGCTGCTCAACAGCAGGGGGCCAACCACCATCTTTCAGGATTTCCAATTGAACCTGCTGGCGGCGCAAACCTTTGCGGACAGAGAAGAGCCGGCCATTGTTTGGGCGCAGGGGTCGAATGGAGCGGCCATTGTCCCCGCGGTGGTCCGCCGGAGCAACTGCTCCGTTCGCCTGTTGGGGGAGGAGCTGTTTGACTACCGCCGTTTTCTCCATGCCGGTGACAGTGAGATTTTGACGGCGGCATTGTGCGAACTGGGGAGGCTGGGCAGGCCGCTTGAGGTCCTCGCCCTGCGTGAACCAGATCTTCAATCACTTCCTGAAGGCCTGTTGCCCCAGCCCTTCTGTTCTGCGCCAGGGATTTCCGGACGGGATGTCTCATTTGACGAGTTTTCCCGAATGCACGCCGGGCTGGCCCGCAACCTGCGCCGCCTGCGAGAACTCGGCTTTGGGCTGGAAACTTACAATGGCAACAATCCGCGCCTGTTGCGCTCGATCTATGAGAGAAAAGCCGCGCAGGACCCCGCCAGTTTGTTTCACGATCCTTTGCGCATCGAATTCCTGGTGAACGCGGCCATGCTCAAGCCCGATCTCTTCCAGATTTTCACGCTCCAATCGGGGCAGCGCCTGGCGGCGGCGCTGGTGACCTTGCAGGATGAGAATATTCGCAGGTTTTATACCGCATGGTTTGCGCCTGAACTGGGCCGGCACTCTCCGGCGCTCTCCCTCATCTATCAGGTGACACGAATCTCGCTGGCCGCAGGACTGGATTGCGATTATTTGACGGGTGAGCAGCCTTACAAACTGAGGCTTGCCACCTGCTCCATGCCGCTCTTTCGCGTGCAGGCGAGCGCGGAACAGCTTAGCGGACTGGGCGCCCCGGTCGCCGAAGCGCGGGACGCGGCATGATGCGGGCGTTGCCACACCGGTGACGGGGGTCAAAGCTCCTTTAGAAATCTTTTTGCTTCCTTGAGGTGAGGAAACAGCTTTTCCTCTTCCTGGAAAGCCCGGGGATGCACGCAGCGGCGGCTGCCCCGCATCTTCACCGGATGCCGCAGATGAAGCATTTCGTGATAGACGAGATATTCAATGGCATACCGGGGGACCTGAGGGCGGTCAAAGATCCGGCTGACCACAATGGTGTTATGGGCCGGATCGTAGTGGCCAAGACTGTGGCGGGAATGATTGCTGCTCCACGTCATCAGCGGGCGGGCCATGAGGCCGTGAAAGAAACGCCTGTTGAGGTCGTCAAAGATCTCTTCCAGGTGATAGTGGCTGCCGTTTGCTCCGTGAATGCGCTTTCGCCCGCGCATCTGCCGGATCAAATGCATTTTGGCGCTGACCGCAGGAGTCCCGGCAAATTTTCGATAACGCGCCGCATGTTGCGCGTCTATTTCCTTGCGGTAGAGCTTGGCCAGCAGGATGTGCAGAATCGCGTGCAGCACCGCTTCCGGCGCGCCTTCCAGCAGATCAGAAAGCCGAACCAGAATGCGCCCCTGGCGCAGCCGGATGGTATTGTTCAGGTTGCTGAAAGGGAAGAAGCGGAGCTCATACTCCGGAATGGGGGCGCGGGGCCGGACCTGACGATAGACGGTTTCAAAAAGCCCGGCAAGGCGAGGCGGCATGCCGGCAATTTCCGGCGCTTGCGAAGCGGGTTTCCGGCCCTTTACCCGGGATGCGGTGGCTTGCCTGCCGGCCGGATTCAAGC
>DATIWA010000505.1:0-2667 GCA_035465515.1 Candidatus Limnocylindrales bacterium
CAACCGTCTGGAGCCATCCGGTGAAATGAGCGGGGCGGAAACACCGAGGCGGCTCTCTGTGCTGGTTTCCGGAATTCCAGCAAGACAGCCGGACACCCAGGAACAACTCACCGGTCCGGCGCTCAAAGTTGCCTACAAGGACGGTCAGCCCACCCCCGCAGCCCATGCTTTCGCCAAAAAAGCGGGCGTTGACGTTGTGAAGCTGGAAAAAATCAGCACGCCGAAAGGCGAGTATCTTTCCGCAACCGTCACCAATGCAGGCCGGAGTGCGCGGGAGGTCCTGACGGAACTCCTGCCCAGGGAAATAACCGCCATCTACTGGCCCAAGAACATGTATTGGCGGCCGGGCAAGCCGGAGAGGTTTGTGCGTCCGGTGCGCTGGATGGTCGCCCTGCTGGATGGCGAGGTCATCCCTGTGGAATTTGGCGGCATTCAGGCAGGCAACCGGTCGCGCGGCCACAGGATCCTCGGCCCGCAGGAGGTCAGCGTGCCTTCGCCCGCGCAGTATCTTGAAATCATGCGCAATGCTCACGTGATGGCCAGTTCTTCCGAACGTGAGCATCGCATTCGCAAGGTGCTGGATGCGGCCACGCGTACCGTTCCCGGCGCGCGCTGGCGTGAAGACCCCGCCCTGCTGGAAACGGTAGTGAACCTCACGGAGTGGCCGGCGGCCATTCTCGGCAGCTTTGAGAAGGAATATCTCTCCCTGCCGGAAGAGGTGCTGGTGACCGTGATGCGCGACCACCAGAAGTATTTTGCTGTGGAGGATGCTACGGGCAGGCTGGCGCCGCATTTCCTTGCCGTGCTCAACACCGATGGCGACCCTGACGGCTTGATTCGACACGGAAATGAACGCGTTCTGCGTGCCCGCTTCAACGACGCCCGGTTCTTCTGGAACACGGACCAGAAAACACCGCTGACGGCGCGGGTCGGGTCCTTGAGTGCGGTGACGTTCCAGAAAGACCTGGGTAGCTACGCCGCGAAAGCGGAGCGGATGCGCAAGCTGGCAGACGGGCTCTGCGCCACGCTGGGCCAGGCAGGGCTGAAGATTGACGCCAAGGCAGTTCTGGAAGCAGCCACGCTGGCGAAAACCGACCTGACGACGGAGTTGGTGAAGGAATTTACGGAATTGCAGGGAATAGTCGGTGGGCTCTATGCCCGGGCCCAGGGGCTGCCGGAAAACGTCGCCGGCGCCATCTACGATCATTACAGACCGCACTCCATGGAAGATGCGGTGCCGCGCACCCTGGAAGGCGCTGTGCTCTCGATTGCCGACAAAGCCGATTCCCTTGCCGGCATGTTCGCGCTGGGGCTGGTTCCGTCGGGATCCAAGGACCCGTTCGCCTTGCGACGCCAGGCCAACGGAATTGTGAAGACAATCGCCGAGCATAAGTTAACGCTCGACCTTTCACACGTGCTCAGCGAGGCCCGGGGCGGCTACCAGGGCAGCGATGCCGAAAAGAAGTTTACCTTGAACGGAGAAGCGTACGCAGAGGCCCTGAGGAGCTTCTTCCGTGAGAGGCTGGAATTTTATCTTCGGGACGCGCTCGGGCTGGCGTATGACGTGGTGAATGCCAGTCTGGCTTCCGGCGCCAATGATGTTGTGGACGCCGTGGCCCGCGCAACAGCCCTGGCCAAAGTCCGGCCATCGGCTGACTTCGAGTCAATCTCAACCGCCTTCAAGCGGATGAAGAACATTCTGCGCCAGGCCGGCGAGACAAAGAAGAAGATCGCCGATCCTTACAATCCGGCGGCCCTGTCCGAACCGGAAGAAAAGAAGATTTCCGCGGCCATACCCCAGGTGGCGAACAATGTGAATGCATTGCGTGCCGCGGGACGTTACGAGCAGGCTTTGATCGAAATTTCGCAGCTCCGTCCGGCCATTGACGCCTTCTTTGACAAGGTCATGGTGATGGTGGAAGACGAATCGCTGCGCGCCAACCGCCTTGGCCTTCTGCAAACGCTGGTGCGCGAGTTCTCGTCCATCGCTGACTTCTCTGAGATCGTTACAGAACGCAAATGAACAATGTTCATTTGTCAGCCCTCTTGATACGTGCGCAATGAATTAAGTGGTTTTCCCCGCGATATTCGTGCTTCTGCGCGTGTAAGATAAAATGAGTTGATTTCAAGGCCCCAAGCCTCACTTGCAATCAGGGAGACCAGCCGATGAGCGTAACGCCCGTTTCACCACCCCCCTCAAAGGTCGCAACCGAGCCCAAAAAGGGAACCCAATATGTGTTTTTCTTCGGCGCAGGCAAAGCCGAAGGCAATGGCAGGATGAAGGACGAGCTGGGCGGCAAAGGAGCCGGTCTGGCGGAAATGACCAATGCCGGATTGCCGGTCCCCCCGGGGTTCACCATCCAGACGGAAGCCTGCCGCGAATACATGCGGACGAACCGTACGTCGGACGCGGTTTCTCAGGAAACCATGGCGGCGCTGGCGCGGCTTGAGCAGCTACAGAACCAGAAGCTCGGCACGGGAGACAATCCCCTTCTGGTGAGCGTGCGCTCCGGAGCCAAGTTCTCCATGCCCGGCATGATGGACACCATCCTGAACCTGGGCTTGAACGACGAGAGCGTGAAAGCGCTGGCGCGAAAGTCGAACAACGAGCGCTTCGCCTACGACTCCTACCGCCGCCTCATCCAGATGTTCGGCAACGTGGTTCTG
>DATIWA010000506.1:0-2948 GCA_035465515.1 Candidatus Limnocylindrales bacterium
CGGGATTTTGCAGCTGCTGGTAAACTTGTTGATAACACTCACGCGGAGGGATGTGTGAGCGGTTGAAACAGGCGGTCTTGAAAACCGCTATACGGGAAACCGTATCGGGGGTTCGAATCCCTCTCCCTCCGCCACTCAGTCCAGAACTTTATCTTGTGGCTCACCCCACTTCGTCCTTCTAAACGGCAGGGCGGGCCGAGGCCTTTTGCCACCCCAGGAACGTTCCGAGTTCATCCAGGAACACCCGCCACGCTGGTTCTTCCGCGAGAAGAATATGGTTACCGGTATTGAGCGGGACAAATCTCGCGCCGGGAATTTCGGCGGCCAGAATCCGTCCTTCTTCCGCGGGTATGACTCGATCGTGGTCGCCATGGAAGATGATGGTAGGCACGGAGACCTGGGGCAGGAGATGCCGGATGTTGATCTCGTCAATCGTCACCATGATGCGCGCGGCATTCTCCGGACTGGCTGATATCCGCTGCAGATCGTTGAACCATTGCTGTTGCTCGGGTGTGGAGTTCTGGGGGATGTAGAACTTGGTGAACATCGACTTGAAATCCGGATTGTTCTTGCCCCAATCCAGCCGCATCAGGGTCTGGAGCGCGCGCCGGCCTGCCAGTTGCTTTTCCGTGCCGCGCGCTTCCAACCCGCGTGAGAACGCATTGATCAGGACCAGGTGACTCACGCGGTCGGGATGGCGTATCGCATAGGCAATGGCTACCGCTCCGCCCTGGGAGATCCCCATGAGCGCAAATTTCTCCACGCCTGCCGCCTCAACCACCGTCTCCAGGTCCTGGACCCAGAGTTCCAGCGACATCTCCTTAACGTCCCATTGCGAGAGGCCGTTGCCGCGTTCGTCGTAACGGATGAGGCGGTGATGCTGTGTCAATCCTGCGAGCCAGTGTTTCCAGAGCGGGCTGTCCCATTCATAGTCCAGATGATTGAGCCAGTTTGCGGACTTTACCAGGGGATATCCCGAGCCGGCGCTGGAGTAGGCCAGCCGCACGCCGTCGCGAGTGACGCAAAATTGGATCTTTTGCCGTGCCGTGGATGCCGTGGGACCGCCGGTTTCTCTGGGTGCAACAGGCTGCGAACCGATATCGCTGACTGATGCCACGAAGCGATACCCCACACGCGGCACGGTTTCGATGTACGTCTGGCCGGTGGCGCTTTCCCCCAGGGCCTTGCGCAGCACTGACACGTTTTTGTTGAGGTTGTTCTCCTCCACCACGGCGTCCGGCCAGATGCGCGCCAGCAGTTCCTCTTTCTTAATCAGGCGTCCGGCGTTCTCCACCAGCACACAGAGGAGCTCAAATGCCTTCAGCTGGAGACTCACCTCCGCGCCCTCGCGCAGCAGGCGGTGCTCTGCCGGATCGAGTTGGAAAGGTCCGAACTGATAAAGACCTGTCGTCCGTGCCATATCTGCTCAGGAAAAAGTAACAAAAAAGAGACCTCGCCGGAAGGACTCAAGGAAGCGCGGCGGCACCTAATCGGTAAGTGCGCGCGAGTTGGCGGAAATCAAGAATCCCTGGCCGATAAGCCGCATCAACCAAGCAAGCAGGAGACTATGACAATGCCTCAGTTACTTCCCGACCAGAGTTTCTATCCTTCAGCCAGGATGGCCATGGAAGCGGAACCGGAGAAGCTGGCCTACGTGGTTATGCTGAACGAAAAGGCCGGCTCGCCTGACGCCCTGGCTGTGGTGGACCTTGACCCAGCCTCCAAAACGTACGGCAAAATCATCAACCGGATTGACATGCCCAACGCGGGCGATGAGCTGCACCACTTCGGCTGGAACGCCTGCAGTTCCTGTCTGTGTCCCCACTCGCCGCATCCGCACATGGAGCGGCGCTACCTGGTGGTTCCCGGACTGCGGTCTTCCCGCATTCACATCCTTGACACCAAACCTGATCCGCGCAAGCCGGTGCTGACCAAGGTGATTGAACCGGAAGAAGTGACGAAGAAATCCGGCTACAGCCGCCCCCATACCACGCACTGCGGGCCGGACGGTGTGTACATGAACGCCATTGGTTCCGCGGAAGGAAAGGGCCCGGGCGGAATCTTTGTTCTTGATCCTGAAACCTTCCAGATCAAGGGACCCTGGGAAGCGGACCGCGGACCGCAGTACCTCTCGTACGACTTCTGGTGGCACCTGGGGCATGACACCATGATCACCAGCGAGTGGGGAACGCCGGACATGGTGGAGAACGGTGTGAACCCGGAGCTGCTGCTGGGCGGCAAGTACGGGCATGCGCTCCACGTCTGGGACCTGGACAAGCGGCGCCATCGCGAAGTCCTGGACATGGGAGCGGAATATCAAATGGCGCTCGAGCTGCGGCCGGCGCACGATCCCGCGGAAACTTACGGGTTCTGCGGCGTGGTGATCTCCATCAAGGACCTCTCGTCCTCGATATGGCTGTGGCATCACGAAGGCTCCAACGGCAACGGCGCCTGGAAGCTGCGCAAGGTGATTGATATTCCCGCAGAGCCTGCTGATCCGGAGAAACTGCCGCCGCTGCTTCAGGGCTTCAAAGCTGTTCCGCCGCTGCTCACGGACATCAACCTCTCTCTCGATGACCGCTACCTCTACGCTTCGTGCTGGGGCACGGGCGAACTGCGGCAGTATGACGTTTCTGATCCGTTCAATCCGGTTTTGACGGGAACGGTGCAACTCGGGGGCATCGTACGGCGGCAGCCGCATCCGAAAAATCCGGGGCGCGCGCTGAACGGCGGCCCGCAGATGGTGGAGCTGAGCCGCGACGGCAAACGCATCTACGTCACCAACTCGCTCTATCGCTCCTGGGATGAGCAGTTCTATCCCGATGGAATTCGCGGCTGGATGGCGGCGATTGATGCCAAGCCCAGCGGCGGCATGAGCCTGGACTCCGGGTTCTTCCTGGAGACACCGAACTTCCGTCCTCACCAGGTGCACCTGCAGGGCGGCGATG
>DATIWA010000507.1:0-4357 GCA_035465515.1 Candidatus Limnocylindrales bacterium
ATGGGATCCAGCAGAAACCTGCCGGCCAGCCGCTGCTTTACATACGTATGGAGCTGCGGCTCAATCTCCGCCCAGGCCTCTTCGCGGCAGCCCACCAGCAGGGCATCCAGTTTCTCCTGGGCCATGAGAAGCTGGAGGGACTCGGCGAACTGCTTGTAATGGTTCATCACTTCCTTCTCGATGTGGCGTTCGCGATGCCCGGCATCATAGCCGCTGTATCCGTCACTCTTGCCGACTTTGGGCAGCGGACCGAATTCCAGGTCCGGCTTTTGGGAGAGAATCCCGTTGCGAAGCTCAAAAATGCGCGCTTTCTTGCGGTCCACCAGGACGATGCAACTGCTGGGCAAGCCGGTGCGCGCGGCCACCAGGGGCTTGAGGTGAAAACGAGAATTGACCGTGATCTGGGAACGCCCCAGGCGCGGCGGCGTATCCAGCTCGCGCCAGATATCATGCTGGCGGCAGGCGAAGATCACCTTGCCGCGGGAGTGATTGCCGTGCAGCAGCTCGGCCTTCTCCAGTATCTTCCTGAGGTCCTCGCGTAAAGCAGGATTATTGCCGTTGCGCTCGACGCGGCGCAGCGCTTCGCGCACCAGGTCTTTCACCAGAATGCCTTCTTCGCGGTGCGACTTGTCCTGCGGGGTCTGGGGCTGGAAATAAAAACTGATGGCGCATCCATCCGCCGACTCGAATTGCGCAAGCTGACGAAGCTCCTCACGCGTAATCATGAGCTTTTCACCTCCTAAACCAGGGCTGATAGAAAATTGATCAGGCCACGCGGGAGCGGTTCAGCAGCCGGCCCCGGAACTCGCCCTGCTCCGGCATTTTCTGCTGCACCCGTTTTCGCGCGTGATGAATGGACTTGCGAACCTCATCGGGGTGGCGGTCAGAGAGGCGGGCAATTTCCTCCACGGTGAAGCCTTCCAGGGTAAACAGGATGAAAGCCTCACGGTCCTGCGCGCCGACGCCGCGCAGCACGAGATCCAGTTGCGCCACCATCTCTTCATTCGCAAAGATCTCTTCCGGTGTGCGCACGTTAACATCGCGGATCACGCTTTCTTCCTGGGGCTGGTCATCCGGCTGGTGATATTGCAGCGCGTTTTCATCGCTACCGGTCACGTTTTGCGCGCGCGCCGGAGAATCCAGAGACACATTTGCGACATCGGCATTGTCGGCAATCAGCCTGCGGATGGCCTGCAAGGCCAGGCGATGGAACCAGCTTTCCGGAGAGAGGAACCGGCCCCCGCCGTCTTCCTGCGAGAGAGCGCTGACGATCACCTCATCCAGCACTTCCTGCGGCGCGATCTGGTCTTCCCGAATCTGCCCGTTCACGGCGCGAAACTGCAACTCGCGCTCGATAAAGGCGTTCAGTCCCGCCATGTTGGCGCCTATCCAGCTCTCCAGTTCCGCCAGGGGGAAAGCAGCTCCGGCGCCGGGGCGGGCCGGCGGAGCAGGGGCCTGCCGAAAGCGCGAGGCAGGCACGGATTCCGGTCCACGTCCGGCCTTGCGCAGCTTTCTCGTCCACTCGCCGCGCAGCAGATCTTTATGCCGTGTGAGTTGCGACACCAGATCCGAAAATGCCGCTTTCAGAGCGGCCAGCATGTTCTCGCCTGATTTTTGCACCGTCAACTGGCCCGAGGGCAAACGCAGATTGAGTGACGTGCTGGCGCCCTGGCCATTTTGCGGGTCAACAATGGCATGCAGATGAACCAGGTCCGGATTGAAGGCGCGCAGCCTGCGTTCAAGTTTCTGGATTTGGATCTGGAATTCGCGTTCTACATCGGGCGTCTTGCCTGCTTTGTAGCTGACGTGAATATTCATTTGTGCCTCGGCAGCTGGGAGAAGGTCCCAATCGAAGGTCCGAAGGCCCTCATCTACCGCTGATTCTACACCTGCCAATGAGACGCTTTCAGCAAGTCGAGTGTTGCACACAAAAAAATTTACCGCGAGGCGCAGAAAAGCGCCTGCTTTGAACGAGGATTCATGCGGGGCGAAAAGACAGGGGCGAACTTCAGAGCCGGTTAATCATGGAAGCCACATAACCCGCGCCGAAGCCGTTATCAATGTTCACCACGCTCACGTTGGAGGCGCAGGAGTTCAGCATGCCGAGAAGGGCCGCAAGTCCGTTAAAAGAAGCGCCATAACCAATGCTGGTGGGAACGGCGATCACCGGCACGCGCACCAGCCCTCCCACCACGCTGGGGAGGGCGCCCTCCATTCCGGCGCAGACAATCACCACGCGGGCATCGTCAATCACATTCTTGTTGGCGAGCAGGCGGTGGATTCCGGCAACTCCTACATCGTAAAGATGGGCGACATGGTTGCCCATCACCTCGGCCGTGACCAGCGCCTCCTCCGCGACAGGGATATCGCTGGTGCCCGCCGAAACCACCACCACAGTCCCCTTCCCGTAAACAGTTTCATCCTGCTTCAGGATGATGGCATGCGCCAATTCGCGATACTCGGCTTTACGCACCAGCTTTTTCACCGCCTTGAAGTGGGCGGCATCAGCCTTGGTGGCAAGGACATTGCTCCCCTGTGCCGCCAGCTTTTTGAAAATCTGACCAACCTGGTGAGGCGACTTGCCGCGCGAAAAAATCACTTCCGGCATGCCGGCGCGCAGCCGGCGATGGTGGTCCACCTTGGCAAAGCCCAGGTCTTCAAAGGGCATGTGCCGCAGGCGGGCAACCGCGTCGTCGGGAGAGACGCGGCCTTTGCGGACCTGCTCGAACAATTTGCGGAGAGAGGTGGCGTCCATGTGGATCTGGTAATGGTCAAAGCCGGCAATCGAGCAACTGGAAATCCGGCCAGGGAACAATTATCCAGCTACCAAATTACCAAATTGCTCAACGGATTTCAGACGAAGAGCGTCTGCTGCGGGTGTCTGACTTTTCTGGCCAGCTCAAAATAGGCCTTTTTGGCGGCGCCAGGAAGGTGGATCTTGCGGAAAAACAGCGACCGCAAATATCTCCTGGTGCAGGCACCGGCGAGGTAGGCGTCATGTATCTCAGCCCCCAGCATGGCGCCGAGGCTGCGCACCAGAAATTCCCGGCGCTTCCCGGTTGCGGCAAAGCCGCTGATAATTTCCAGCGGCACGGCGCCGGGACGCCGGCTTTTTTCCAGTTCTTTGTGCAGCGCCAGGAACTCAAGCAGCCGCACGACCTCGCGATAGCTGAACCGGGTCTGCTCCTCGATTGCCTCTCGAGGCTGCCCATGGAAAGCAAGCAAATCGGCTTCGCGCATCACACGAACATCCGGCAGCAGCACGCGGGTCCCGAAAGTGATCAGCGCCCGTTCCATCACTTCAAAATAGAACTGGTGCTCGGCGGAGCTTCCGATCCATGGCCCCTGAAATGAACCCGGACCGCGACATTCGCTCTGCACAAAGCGGACCGCTTCCTCGGCCGCCGCGGCCATCTGAAAACGTTCCATCAGCAGCAGGTTCTGCTTAGGCAGGTACACGCACCCCTGGTCGCGCAACCTGTCCAGGAGTTCCCGGCGCTCGGCGGCCATTACCTGCCGCGCAGAGAGCAGACGGTTGAACTGGCGCGGGTCTGAACGCATCTGCACTTCCGGATATTCTTCCACCAGAGTGCTGGGGTGATTGCCGGCGGCGGGATAGTATTGCTCAAGGCCGAGAGACCGGAGCAGCGAATCCACCAGGTTGTAAAACGTGGGCGCCAGGTCCGGGTCGCTGGGTTCGGTGCGCCAGCGTGCGATGTAGATGCGATAACTCTCGTATTTTTCCAGAGGCGTGGAGTTGAAGACGCACAGGACGTCATGGCTCACCTGAACAGCGTGAACGCTGTCCATGAGTTCGCCGGCGGACTTCCAGTACAGCTCGTCCAGGTTTTGCAGGACGGTGAGAATGCGGTCTTGCGGACGTTGCTGCCGGAGCCAGCGCGGCAGGTGGTTGGGTGCGAGGTGCGCTTCTCCAAACAGGGCCAACACCCTGGATTCCGGCATGCGCTTGCGCAGCTCGGAAATCCTTTCCGCGGCGTAACGGTCACGAGCGCCGATCCGCCGCATGTTGCCGCGAGGCCCGCAATCTATGCCGTAAACGGCGCAGCCGCTCTCCCGCGCCCTGCGCAGCAGAGCGACAAACGGCCCCCAGTCATAGCCCCATTCCGCGTCGTAGCGGAGTCCGGCGCGCAGTTCGTCTTCACCGATCTCGCCGGTGAACCAACGGTCCAGAACCCGCTGGTCGCGGGCGAAGACCATCTCCACGGCCAGCACCACGGGCCTTGACCCGCCCGCAAGCTCTGCCAGCAGGCCCGCGGCAAAATTTTGTGAAGCCGCCAGGGCGTGATAGTCGCCCAGCAGAATGACGTCAGAGCCGGCATATTTCTCGCGCAGTTCA
>DATIWA010000508.1:0-2131 GCA_035465515.1 Candidatus Limnocylindrales bacterium
CCATGAAAGGCACCGTAGAGGAAGTGCAAGAGGGCATGATGCAGCGCGGACAAAAGACTCAGACTGGCATGGGCCACATGGGAACTCATCTTGTCTTAAAAACCGAAAAGGAAACGCTGTCCGTCTTCGTGGGACCTTCCAGCTTCCTGCAACAGAAGAATTTCTCCCTGGAGAAAGGCGACCAGATAGAAGTCACCGGCTCAAAAGTAAAACAGGGCGAGTCTGACGTCATCATCGCGCGTGAGATCAAGAAAGGCGATAACACCATCACGCTGCGCGATGAAAGTGGCGTTCCTGCCTGGTCCGGAGGCCGCCGCAAATAGGATAAAATTCCGCAGGCGTGGCACGCACTCTGCCGTTCGCCGCAGTGTGCGGTTGAGTTCGCGTCGCGCTTGCGCCTGACCAACCCTTTGGTCCGGCCGCGTTGCCCGGGAAGTGCTCCGTCTGGGGCGTTCCCCTCCGGTCGTGCGCCCGCATTTTGGAAGCACTCGTAATCAGCAGGATTTCCCGGGGGACCGCGGCAGGCTCTCTCGGAATTGGTCTGAGCGGGGAGGGAACTCGTGGTTCTCAGAATTCCGCTGTTGCTGGCGTTCGCGCTCCTGCTGCTGATTGCCTGCCGTTCGCGGCAAGCCGGCAATGAACACGTGCGCGCCGACGCAAGCCCTTCACCCGCAGCTTCCCCGGCTTATTCCGTGTCACCCGTTACAGGTCCCAGTTGGCTCAGCCACCTGGGCCTGAGTATGTCGGAAACCCGTATGGGACAGATGGGCGGCTCCGCGCCCGCTCCCGCATCGGCGCGGCAAGAGCCGCAAATGGGATCAAGCTCGCTGCACGCAACCATGCGGAAATTCCTTCCCTTGTGGCGCTCGGAGCCCGCCCAGGCGCGCGCCGTCCTGAATGAGCCTTTCGTGCTCGCCGGAGCGGACCTTTATCGCCTGAATTGCCGTTCCTGTCATGGTCCTGACGGCAAGGGACATCCCCCGGAAATCAATTCGCTCCTGGGACCGGTGCAGGCCGCCTCTGCCGTCATGCTCCAGCGCCGCATGAAATCCACCGGGACTGAGATCAGTGATGAGATGGCCGGCGAACTCGCAGCGGAAGCTGAAAAGAACCTGCGTGACCGCCTCCAGAACGGCGGCAAGAAAATGCCTCCATTCCCGCATCTCCGCGGTGATGAAGTTGAGGCTTTGCTCGCCTATCTTGACCATCTCGCCGGCGTCCCCGCCGGCAAGCGTCCCGCCCGCCTTGTTACCGAATCCGCGGCGCGCGTCGGCGAACACATGGTCAAAGGCACCTGCCATATTTGCCATGACGCCACCGGCCCCGGTGGCGGGCACATGGCCATGATGCGCGGCATCATCCCCTCGCTCGCCAGCCTGCCCCAGGACCATTCGCTCAGCTCGCTCGCCAACCAGGTCCGGGGCGGCTCATCCGGAATGATGATGATGATGCGTGGCCCGCAAATGCCTCCTTACCCGTATTTCACCCAGGATGAGATCGCCGCGGCCTATTTCTACCTAGAGGCGTATCCCCCAAAGCCCTGACAAATTCTCGCTCGAGTGCCACGCACGACCATGAGGCTGATCAACATGATGCCGTATCTTCTTCCAGTCTCGCTTGAGGGGCCAGGGGCGAAGGCCAGCGCCTTCAGTCGCCATAGAAGTTGGCCGGGCGCGAATGTAAACCGCCTGCGGAAGCCACGGGGAACTCAGGGCAAGAAAACCAGTCCCTTAGGGACGCAACAAGCTGTCGCCGGGGAGGGAAGTCCCCGGGTCGGTTGGCCGGGGAGAACCAGAGTCCCCTTCAGAAGGTCGCGGAAAAACTCGGCGTGGCCGCTATGTAGTGTTGACCGTGCCGCTAGAGTCAGTGGCGGTCGGGGGGTGCAGGAGAAGTGACAGGGCTGCGAGCAGCGCAAGTGCCAGTCCGAACGCTCCGATGTAATTGATTGCCACAACCCAGCGGGACTGGAGCGTTTCAATTGGCGATAACAAAATGTTCGCGAACCACCCGACAAGAAAAAGGCGTTCCCGACCTCCAGTGCCACGAATGAACCAGAATCCAAGCCAGCACAAGTATCCATAGAGGGCGAGGTTGACGGCGACGAGAGGCCAACCATGCAGCACAAAATCCA
>DATIWA010000509.1:0-8986 GCA_035465515.1 Candidatus Limnocylindrales bacterium
TTCTGGGCCGCCACAACGTCAATATCGGGAATTTTGCCCTTGGGCGCAACGCCGCAAAGGCCGATGCGCAGGCCGTCGCCGTGGTTCAAGTGGATACCGCACCGCCGGAGCCGGTAATGACGGAGCTGCGCCAGTTGAGTGAAATTCAGGAGGTCCGCTCGTTTAGGGTCTGAGCGGAAAAGCACTTCCGGCGCGAAAGCCTTGTTGCGGCGTGCGCTTAAGATTCCCGGTGGGGAACCACGCCCATGTTTCCCGGAGGCGCCTGGTCCTCAATAGTGACGCTGATCCGCTTCAGGAGTTCCGAAATCTCGGGTCCGCCGAGGACCAGACGCACCGAGGCATCGAATACCAGGCCCTTATCCAGCACCCGATCCAGAATGTCTGAAAGCTCGGCTTCTTCCGTGGGTATGTGCGTGCGCACCAATCCCCCTGCTCCCAAGGGAGGTTTTTTTAGACGAAGCGCAGACTACGCCGGCGCAGGGAGAGCCAGCGGTTGTACTTTTTTACGCCACCGGGCACGGCAAGTCAACAAACAATATCAGTGGATATGAGGGCTGGTCCGCGTTGGCCGCGCGCGGTGTCCCGCCCCCCTGGAACCGCTGCCGACTTTAACATTGAACGTGATAGGCAGCGTCTTGGGCGGGAAGCAGGCGCTGTCATCACACGCCTGGTACCTGAAGCTCCCGTGTACGGTGTACGTTCCCACGGCGGCGCTGCCCGGCGCAACCACGCGCGCCGTGATCACCACCTGGCCCGAATAGACGCTCAGCTTCTGCGACGGGTCAAAGGGAAAGCTCTTTAGCTGCCCGGCAGGATATTGCAGCCGGCCGATCACCACGTCTCCCGGCAGGGAGAAATGCAGCACCGTGGGAATCAGCTCTTCCATGCTCGGCTTGTTGGAGTTGATATGAAAGCCCGGCTTGATTTCGAAAATGAACTTTGCCGGCACTGGGTGGCCCGGCCGCACGCTGATGGTGTTCATGGGGACGAACGTGACTCTTTCCGGCTGCTCGGCCCACAGCGCGCCGCCGCAGAGCATCAAGGCAAGTGCAAGTAAAACGCAGTGTCTGTTCTTCATTGTCCTGAAGCGGCCATGCCGCCCTGTTCAAGAGATTTCTTGATGGCGTCTTCAATTACCGATTCGCTCACCAGCCCCATGGCTTTGTCCACTACCTTTCCGGACCGGTCAACGAAAAAGCTGGTAGGCAGACCGTCGACACCGCCGTACTGGTCCGCCACTTTTTCGTTGCCTACAGCGACGGTGTAATTGACGTTCATCTTCCTGGCAAAATCAGCGATCGACTTTTCGCCCGAATCGTCCATGGCCACGCCCACGATTTGCAGCCCCTGCGGCCCGTATTTCTTCTGGAGGTCCACCAGCCACGGCATCTCGATCTTGCACGGTTCACACCAGGTGGCCCAGAAATTCACCAGCACGCCCTTCCCTTTCAGGGAGGAAAGCTGAACGGTCTTTCCATCCAGCGTCTTCAGGGTAAAGTCAGGCGCCAGGGCGCCCTTGGCAGGGCCTTCCGATGCGGGTGTGAAAATGGCAGCGCTCACACTGCTGGCCTTGCCGCCCCGGGAAAGAAGTTTGCCCCCGACCAGGAAGGCCGTAACAACAATCACAACAAAAACAACCAGAATAACGCTACGCTTCACGACTTGAGCCTCACAAAGTGAACTTGTTCAGAAAACCGAGATAGCTGGAGAGCACCGTAAAATGCCGGGTCATGATCAGCACGCCGAATGCTATGAGCAGCACGCCGCTGATCACTTCCACTGTATGCAGATGCCGCCGGAACCGCCCATAGAACGCCAGAAACCGGTTGATGCCGATTGAGGTCAACAGAAACGGCACGGCCAGACCCAGCGAGTAAACAAAAAGCAGGAAAACGCCCTTCCCGACTGTGTTCGCGCTGGCGGCAACTGCCAGGATCGTGGCGAGGATCGGGCCGATACAGGGTGTCCAGCCAAAGGCGAAGGCAAACCCTACTGCAAAGGCCCCCAGGGGGGACTTGCCGCCCTGTACGGAATGCATCCGTTTGTCGGCATACAAGGCCTTAATTTTCATGATGCCGGTCAGGTGCAGGCCGAATATGATGATGACTACCCCGGCAATCCAGGTAAGCTGCTTCTTGTAGATCTTCATCACGTGGCCAACGCTGGTGGCCGCCGCGCCCAGACTCACAAAGACCAGGGTAAACCCCAGAATGAACATAATGGAGTGCAAGAGCACCGTGTTGAGCAGTTTGCGGTCCTTCGACTGCAATTCCTCCACGCTCGCTCCGGAAATCAGGGACACATATCCGGGGACCAGGGGCAAAACGCAGGGGGAGAGGAACGAAACCAGACCTGCAAAAAACGCTGCGATGGGTATGGGCAAGGATGACATTTGGCGCCTTCTTACTTAGCTAATGATGGTTCCTATTGTAATCTGGTTACATCTTTTCTCGATAGCATAAATCGCCTAGAACTGCTTTATTTTCATACGGTGAGCTGATATATCCCGGATTGAAGGCGAGCGCCGGAGCAGACCCTCTTGGGCCTGCCTGGGCAAGTTTTCTTCAGCTCTGCCTTGTTCTTGCCCATTTCACGCCGTGGGCGCGCTGCTTTATGGCTGCTGGCCTTTCCGTTCTTGTGGACCTTGTGCGCTCCGCGGCGTGGGCCCCCTGCTCAGGACGCACCAAACCCAGAACCTTATAGTCACAGGTTTGAGTCACTTTTTGCGCGGCTCCACCCTACTTCTCCGGGCTTTGCGTCCACACATTAAGAACTTTAACGAAATTTCAAGGCGCCCTTAATGTTCTTTCCGGCCCAACACGGGAAAACTGTTCCGCAACAGTCAAACCTGTGTCTTACCTAATGTAAGCGTTCTGAGGACTGAGAGCAGATAGCCGGTTCAGGCGGCTCGCGCGCAACTGCTTAAAACCCGCAAAACCTGTACACACACGGGCCGATCATCCGCTCGCAGGGATGGCTCTGTCTGCTGAATTTCAAAACCTGGGAGTTGAAGAACAATGAAAATCCCCCATCTTTCCAAGCTGCTCTCCGTGTTCATTCTCTGCATAGCAACGGTATCTGCGGCCGTGGCCGGCGGGCCAGCGGCGCCCACACCACTTTCGCCTGCCGGCGGAGCAAGCCTGCTGGAGCCGCTTACCATTTCCTGGTCTGCCGTTACCGACCCCAGCGGCATTATTGGATACAACTGGCAGGTAAGCACGTCGTCAAATTTCTCGACCGTGGCTCTGCAAAGCTCGACCAATGTTGGCCAGACGCAGGACACGGTCAGCGGTCTTCCCAACGGGACATATTACTGGCATGTGCAGGCGGTCAATGGCGCGTTTGTGCAGGGGACCTGGTCCACGACCCGCAGCTTTAACGTCACCGGCGCCGGCCCGGGCCAGCCGGGTTCACCCACGCTCGCGCCGACCAAGGGATACTCCACGTTCCATCCCCGAGAGGTCATTACTTTCAACTGGACCGTGGTTTCCGGGGCCACCAGCTACGTGCTCCAGGCCTCAACCGATCCCAGCTTCCCGCCTACATCCACCGCGACATTCAACAACATTCCCGACACGACGTTCTCATTTGCCACACCGGATGAGGGTTTCTACTCCGCGCGCGTTTTCGCCGTGAATTCCAACGGCATTTCCGGAGTGCCTTCCAACGTGATCACCTACTCGGTTTTTTACAATAACCCGCTACCGAATCCTCCATCGCCGATTGCGCCCGCGAATGGCGGCATCTTGACGCTGCCCATCACGCTGACCAGGTCTGACGTTCCCAATCCGCAGCCCAGCGGCTACGAATTGCAGATTGCCAAAGACTCCAGCTTCTCCACGATTGAGGAAGACGCGCCGCAGCTCAACAACGCCAATCGCACCGTGCTTTCGCTCACGCCCGGCACAAAATACTGGCGCATACGTTCCAGCCAGGGCGACTCTTCCCCGACTACGGCCGCATTGACCAAGTGGTCAGCCAGCGGGACGTTTACGGTGAACCAGGCGCCCGCGTCGCCGGTCTCGATCACGCCTGTCAGCAACCCGATCTACAGCGGCGACTCTACTCTGGTGGCCATACAGCTCAGTGCGGCTGCTCCGTCCAACGGGGCTGTCATCAGCCTGAGCAGCTCTGATCCCAATGCCGCCCCTGTACCCGCAACTGTGACCATGCCGGCCAATACCGCCTGGATGCAGTTCACGATGAAGGTCGGGCAGGTGACTGCGTCGACTCCGGTAACGCTCACCGCCACAATGAACTCCGGCACGGCGTCCGTGCAACTCACGGTCCTGCCGCCCTCGCTCAAGTCGCTGACCATTAGTCCCGGCACCATCAGCGGCGGTGCGGAGCCCCAGGTCATTGCCATGCTCAACGGCCAGGCGCCCGCAGGCGGGGCCGCCATAAACTTCACCAGCGATTCCCCGGCAGCTCTTCCTCCCGCCGTGGCCACGGTCGCGGCCGGCAACGCCTCGGTTTCGTTCGCGATGCCAACCAACACGGTCTCGACGACCACCACCGCCACCATCACCGCTGACTGGAACGGCGTAACCGCACAGGCGCCCGTGACTCTGACGCCGCTGGGGCAGCCGGCGAGCATCACGCTGAGTTCGACTTCTGTGACGGGGACAACCGGCTCTTTCGCAACTGTGACCATCGCAGCGCCGGCCAGCTTTGACCAGATCTTCCAGGTCACCAGCAGCAATCCGGCAGCCACGGTACCCAGCTCTGTTCTGATTCCGGCCGGCAGCACTATCGGCGGATTCATCATCTCCACCACCACGGTGAGCACGCAGACCACCGTTACCATCTCTGTCTCCGGCGGGGGAGTCACCCGCTCGGCCAGCCTGACCCTCAATGCCGTTTCCGCTCCTCCGCCCGCCACCACGGCCACTCTCACCGTGACTGCCGGCGGCCGCAGCGGAGAACGCGTAACCTCCAACCCTGTCGGAATCAGTGTGGCGGTGGGCAGCACCGGATCCGCTTCGTTCAACTCCGGAACATCGATCACGCTGAGCGTCTCCAACGGCCGCGACGCGATCTGGTCCGGCGCCTGCTCGAGCGGAGGCAACAAAGCCAAAACCTGCACGTTTACACTGACGGCCGATGCTTCAGTCAGCGTCAATGTGCAATAGCCTGCTTTAAGATGTTGTGCGTGCAACGGGCTCCCGGTAACCGCCGGGGGCCCGCACGCTTTTACGGCAGACAAACACCCGCCGTTGTGCGTTTCCTCTGCGTCCTTTGTGTCCCCCGCGGCTATATCTTGAAATTTGCTTCCGGCCCGCTGAAAAGTTCCATTGCATTCTTTCCGCGTCAGGCGTATTCCTATTCGCTTACTCACAGGAGGACTCAAATGCCGCGTCCTGGTTCCGTGTTTTCCGCCCTTCTGATTTTTATGTCGCTGGCCTCCGCCGCCCTTGCCCAGAAGCCGCAACCCGCAGCGGCGGGGAAAGCAGCGCCCAGCCTCATCGCCATCCATGCCGCGACTTTGATTGACGGCACTTCCGCCCAGCCGCGCCACAACGTGCTGATCGTGGTCCGCGGCAACAGGATTGAAAGCGTCACTGAGGGAGGCAAAGCGCGGGCCGGCGCCGCCGTCATCATCTTCGGCCCCAATGCCACGGTGCTCCCCGGACTGATCGATACACACACCCACATCTTCCTGCAAGGTGAAGATCCGGCTGAAGGCGGGTATGACATTCAGCTTCTGAAGCACCCAGTTGCTTTCCGCGCCGCCAGGGCCACGGTGTCCGCCCGCCGCGCGCTGGAACAGGGCTTCACCACGCTGCGCGACGTGGAGACGGAAGGCGCCGGCTACGGCGACGTGGGCATCAAGGAAGCGATCAATGCGGGCTACATTCCCGGGCCGCGGCTGTTTGTGGTCACGCGCGCCATTTCCGTTACCGGAGGTTATCCCCTGGAAGGTTACAACCCGGCCATCGTGGTGCCCAAGGGGGCGCAGCTGGGAGACGGCCCGGTGGAACTGCGCAAGATCGCGCGCGAGCAACTGGAGAATGGCGCCGACTGGATCAAGGTTTACATGACCCATCGCTCCTGGGTGGACAAGCAGGGCAAACTGGTTTCACAGCCAACCCTGACCACGGAAGAGCTCAAGGCGGTGACGGACGAGGCTCACGGTCAGCAGCATAAGGTCGCCTGCCACGCTTACAGCGGGATCGGGCTGCATCGCGCGCTCGATGGCGGCTGCGATTCCATTGAGCACGGACTGGCGCTGGACGATGCAGCCATCGCGCAGATGTTGAAACAAGGGACCTGGTACGTGCCCACCTTGGGCGTTTATTACCTCGACTGGGCTCCGGCAGATACACCAGACGGCAAGCGCGACCGCGAGCGCGCGGCCGAACACGAGGTGTCATTCAAGAAGGCGCTCAAGGCCGGCGTGAAAATCGCCTTTGGCACCGATATGGGTGGTATTCCCTGGACCGAGCCCATCGCGGACGAATTCGGCTACATGGTGAAATTCGGCATGTCGCCAATGGACGCCATTAAAGCCGCCACCAGCAAGGCCGCCGACCTGCTGGACATGCAGGGTGAGCTGGGAGTAATCGCGCCCGGGGCTTACGCCGACATCGTTGCGGTTCCCGGCGACCCGCTGGCCAACGTTGAGCAGCTCAAGAAAGTGGATTTTGTGATGAAAGACGGCAAGGTATTCAAGAAGTCGGAGTAAGGAGAAGAATGGCAAGCAGCAAGAAATCCGGTAGTGGGTCTTCATCGCCAATGCTGGCCGTGTCCCGCATCGCCGTAGGAATCATGTATCTTTTCTTCGCCGAGTACAAGCTCGTCAGCAGCGACTTTGCCCGCCAGGGCTACAGCAAGTACGTGACCGGGTTCTACCAGGACACAGCCCTCGGCTTTTACAAGCCATTTCTGCACTGGACTCTGCAGCATCACATGTTTTCCGGCTATGGAGTGGGCATCGCCGAGCTCCTGATCGGCCTTTCCATGGTGCTGGGATTCTGGGTGCGGCCGTTCAGCATCCTGGGCGCCCTTTTCATGTTTAACCTGGCGCTCTCCACCTGGGTGCTTCCCGCCGGTACCGCCACGTGGCGCTATTTTGGCAACCAGCTCGACAATATTCCCCTGATGTTGCTGTTCCTGGTCTTCTTTTTCCACCGCGCCGGGGAAACCTGGGGCGTGGACGGCGCAAGAGCGGGGTAGGTCAGGCGACCGCCTGCTCCTGTCGGGTCAGCTTTAGATCTCGGGCTCTGCGCAGGACAGCTCCGCGGGGGGCGGCACCATACGTCGGAAGCCGGCGAACGCCTCCCAAAACTCCTTCAGCACGACACTTGCCCGCATTCCTTCCCTGCCTTCACAATAGATAGAACGAATGCAGAAGTTTACCGAGCAATACGATGTGGTGGTGGTGGGCGCCGGACACGCCGGCTGCGAGGCCGCCATGGCCGCGGCCCGCATGGGTCTGAAGACCGCCCTGTTCACCCTGAACGTGGACCTGATCGCCCAGATGTCCTGCAATCCCGCCGTGGGCGGGATCGCCAAGGGCCATCTGGTGCGTGAAGTCGATGCCCTGGGCGGCATCATGGGTGAAGTCACAGACGCCGTGGGCATACAGTTCCGGCTGCTGAACACCTCGCGCGGGCCGGCCGTGTGGTCGCCGCGCGCCCAGTGTGACAAGCAGCAATACCGCCTGAAGATGCGTGAAGTGCTGGAAACGCAGTCGAATCTCCACATCAAGCAGGCCGAAGTGGCTGAGCTGATGGTGGAAGATGTAGATTCCCCGCGGAGACGCGGAGACGAGGAGCAAAGCGGCGAGGCCGGCTTTCACCCCACCGCGCAACATCGGCGCATTGGGGACCCCGACTTCTACCCCACCGCGCAACATCCGCGCGTTGGGGACCCCGAGTTGCGCGCCGAGCCGCCTGCAACAGGCGCGGGAGCATTATCGGGGGAAGAGGGAGCTGAGCGGTTTGACGCGAAGCGCCTGCGAGCGACAGGGATCAAGCTTCGCGACGGCCGCACCGTGGGCGCGCAGGCGGTCATCATCACTACGGGAACATTCCTCAACGGTCTGATCCACTGCGGCGAGCAGACCTATCCCGCCGGGCGCAGCGGGGAGCCGCCGTCACAACTGCTGGGCGAGTCGCTCAAACTGATGGGCCTGCGGGGCTGCCGGCTCAAGACCGGGACCCCCCCGCGACTCGATGGCCGCAGCATTGATTGGACGCGCTTTGAAGTCCAGCCGGGCGACGCCGACCCCACGCCCTTCAGCTTCCGCACCAGAAAGATTACGCAGAAGCAGGTGCCGTGTCACATTGCGTTCACCACGGAAGAGACGCATCGCATCATCCGCGAGAACGTGCATCGCTCGCCCATGTATTCCGGGCAGATCAAGAGCATTGGTCCGCGCTACTGCCCTAGTATTGAGGACAAGATCGTAAAGTTTCCGGACAAGCTCACGCACCAGCTCTTTCTTGAGCCGGAAGGCCTGAACACCCACGAGATTTACGTGAACGGCATGAGCACCTCCATGCCGATTGACGTGCAGCTTGCCGTGATCAAGTCCGTGCCCGGGCTGGAGACAGCGGAGATGCTGCGCCCCGGCTATGCCATTGAGTATGACTCCATTGATCCCACGGAGCTGGAGCGCACGCTGGAGGTAAAGAAGATTGACCGGCTCTTCCTGGCCGGACAGATCAATGGGACGTCAGGATACGAAGAGGCAGCATGCCAGGGATTAATGGCCGGCATCAATGCCGCGCTGAAGGTGAAGACTGAAGCGCCGCTGACGCTGGACCGCACGGAAGCCTATACAGCCATCCTGATTGATGACCTGATCAGCAAGGGGACGAACGAGCCTTACCGCATGTTCACTTCTCGCGCGGAGTTCCGGCTGCATCTGCGCATTGATAACGCCGACCGCCGCCTGACCGCTTACGGCCGGCGCGTGGGGCTGATCGGTGACGCCGCGTGGGCAGGCTTTCTGGCCAAGCAGGAGCGCGCGCAAAGGCTG
>DATIWA010000510.1:0-8435 GCA_035465515.1 Candidatus Limnocylindrales bacterium
TCCCAACAGTTCATGGACCAATGGGACACAAGGCTAGGGTAAAGCACTGAACGAAGGGACCGTAGGTTACGTTGACAATGGTTCAACCGTTGATATATTCGCGGACGAGGGGCATACACGATGACGAATATTTATGACGCGATCAAGGAGAAAGAGAACCAGATCGCGATCTACCAGGCACAAATCTCAGGGCTCCAGGCAGAAATTGAGGCCCTGCGCGTAGCGGCAAGGATCCTGGAAAGCGGGAATTCGGTGGGCGCGGAAACAGCGCGTCCCGTGGCCGTACAAACCGCCGCGGCCAACGGCGGCTCGGATAAAAGCAAGCGAGTGTGGCCGTAAGACGGCCGCAAGGGTCCAGGTTGTAGCTGTTCCAGATTAAGCGCACACTTCGCTGCCGCCCCCGCGGCGGTAGAGATATCTTCCGGGAAAGAAGCAAGACAGGTGAGCAGGTTTTGTGGCGCATGTTGCAAACCATGTGCCTCAGGCATGCAGGAGAAATTCAAGAATTGCAGGACGGCGTAACCATGGCGACGCAACCAACCGACACCAGCAAACCAAGGCTGAGGACGCCGGGCGATGAATTGACGGTCATTGCGCAGCGGGCGCAGGCCTTCACCAACGCATCCGGCACAGCAATCGCTTTGAGCGAGGGTAATGCCGAGGAAATCATCTGCCGCGCACGCAGCGGATCAGCCGCTCCCGAAGTTGGAACGGCCCTGCGCGTTGAGGGCAGTTTTACCGGATTGTGCATCCAAAGCGGCAAGGAACTACGGTGTGATGACGCGGAGACCGACACCCGCGTAGACACGGCGGCGATCCGCGCCCTGGGCATTCGCTCCATGGTGGTCACGCCAATCCGCGACGATAACAAAGTCGTAGGCGTGCTGGCATGCTTCGCGCCCACAGCCCACGCTTTTACGATCACCCACGTGGCCGTGCTGAAAACCATGGCTGACCAGATTTCGGCGCTGCTCCACAAAGAGCGGCGCACACGCGAAGAAGGAGTCCAGACCCCGGCTCCGGCTGCACCCAGCGTACCCAAACCGGTGGCTTCGGCGCCTGCGCCCCTGCCACCACCCGTGGTAATCAAACCTGCCGCGACGGCGAGCGGAGCTTCGGCAACTGCCGCTGCCCGTGCCCCGCTGCCGGTTTCCAAAGTTGAACCGGTTAAGACCGAAGTGGCGGCGCCGGTTCCCTTCCCCAAAAAGGAAGAAAAGCAGGAAAAGCAAAAGGTTGAAGTAAAGGCCAGCTTCGGGACGTTTGATGCGGTCGCCGGGGAAGAAAAGAAGTCGTCCAGCAGCATCAAATTGATTGGAATCGTCGCCGTGGCGGCGATTGCCGCCGTATCAGTATTCTTTGTGATGAAGTCGCGCAAGCCTTCCACCGCCGTCCCGGTGCAGCATGCGCAGGAAGCGCAATTGAATACCAATACAGCGGCGTCTTCCGGTCAGGTTACCGCACCCTCAGCAGGCCAGGTAAGCCCCTCGCAGCCGTCCACTGAAACCACAACCAATACGGCCGGCAAGAACTCTTCACCGGACAGCGCCGCGGGCAGGCGCACCGCTTCCACGATTGCAGACAACGCCAGAAAGCCGGAAAAGAACGAGAAGCCGAAGCCGGTGGAAAAGGCAGAGGCTGCACAGCCACCACAGGAAAAGCCGGTTCCAACCCCGGTAGCGTTGTCATCCGGAACGTCCCGGATCGCTGCCGCGGGAAATGGCGGAACCCAGCCAGCGCCTGACATAGCTCCTTCCTTCGCAATGGCCAGCACCAACATGCCGGGAGCACTAACGGCCCTGGCGAAGCCTGTAGGAGGTGCGGCGCCGGCAGTCGCGCAGTCAGAGCTTGAACCGATTCACGTAGTCAAGTCGATAGCGCCGGTCTATCCACCCATTGCACGCGTTCGCCGCCTGAGCGGAACCGTAGTGGTGCAAGGCACGGTGGGCAAGGACGGCAGGATGCACAACCCGAAGCTCATCAGCGGGCCGCCGATTTTCCGCGACGCCGCTTTTGATGCGGTCAAGCAGTGGCAGTTCAAGCCGGCCAAGCTCAACGGCCAGTCCATTGAACAGGCCACACAGATCAAAATGGATTTCAAACCGTAAGCAACAGCTCATTCCAAGCAGAAAGGCGCACCGTTTGAGTGCGCCTTTCTGCTTTGGAGCCAGAATGACAGGGGCGCCCAGCCCTGACTATTTGGCAGCCAGCAGCTTGTTTTCTTCAGATGCGATGCCGGGCATTCTTTGCCTGCTCTTGATGCGGCCCGCCAGCCAGACCGCGACACGAGATGCGAGAAGAACCCCGAGCACCGTACCGTAGGCGATGGGCCGCCGCAGATCGGCCTTCACCAGCCAGACGAAATGAACAACGCCGGCCAGCGCGCTGAAGTAGATCAGGCGATGGAGCTTTTGCCAGCGCTTCCCTCCCATACGGCGGATCCAGCCCGAGGTGGAAGTCAATGCCAGCGGCAGCATCAGCGCCCAGCCGGTCATGCCGGCGGTGATAAACCTGCGCTTGGCAATGTCGTGCAACATGGCGTGCACGTCAAAGAACTTGTCGAGCCAGACGAAGGTCATCAGGTGCAGCGTTCCATAGAAAAACGCGTACAGGCCCAGCATGCGGCGGAAGCGGATGACCCAGGGAACGTGCAGCAGGCGGCGCACCGGCGTAACTCCCAGGGTCACCAGCAGGAAGACGAGCGTCCATTTGCCGGTGGAGCGGGTAATCACATCCACCGGGTTTGCGCCCAGCTGTTCATTGAACGCCTTCCAGACCAGCAGTCCCAGCGGCCCCAGGCACAGCAACCAGACAAACACTTTCAAGGGCCGCAACAGCTTCTCAGGAATGGTTTTCATCAGAAGTTCTTCCGCAGGTCCATTCCGGTGTAAAGGCCGGCCACCTGATCGGCGTAGCCGTTGAACATGAGAGTCTTGATTTTAGGGGCGAAGATGCTGCCGCCAATGCGGCGTTCGGTGGCCTGGCTCCAGCGGGGATGGTCCACTGTGGGATTCACGTTGGAGTAGAAGCCGTACTCGTTGGACGCCATAATGTTCCAGGTGGTCGGCGGCATCTTGTCAGTAAAGCTGACCTTCACGATGGCCTTGATGCTCTTGAAGCCGTATTTCCAGGGGACCGCGAGCCGCAAGGGGGCGCCGTCAACATTGGGCAGCACCTCGTCATAGAGACCGGCAACAAGGATGGTCAGCGGGTGCATGGCTTCATCCATGCGCAAGCCTTCCACATAGGGCCAGGGCAGGACGTCACCCTTCTGGCCGGGCATCTGGTCGGGCGCAAGGATGGTCTGGAAGGCGACAAATTTGGCGCTGGGCAGCGGGTCCGCCTGCTTGATCAGTTCGCTCAGAGGAAAACCGACCCAGGGGATCACCATGGACCAGCCTTCCACGCAGCGATGCCGGTAGATTCGCTCTTCCAGCGGCGCGAGTTTGAGAATGGCATCAATATCCAGCGTTTTTGGCTTCTTGACCATGCCATCAAGGGCGACGGTCCAGGGGCGCGTGCGGAAGTTGGCAGAAAGGGCCGCCGGACGATATTTGTCCGTACTGAATTCGTAGTAATTGTTGTAGTTGGTGATGTCTTTGAAAGAAGTGGGTTTCTCGGTGGTGCTGAACGGGCTCTTGCGAATGCCCGCAAGCTTCTGGCCGGAGGCCTCCACCGAACCGGGGCCTGCTTCCGCCCCGTCGCTGCTGCGCAGGTAAAAACCGCCAGCCACCGCCGCACCGGCCGCCACCGCGCCGGTAATGAACTTGCGCCGGCTCAGGAAAGCGGACTTGGGCGTAATCTCAGAAGAAGGTATGTCGTTTGGCTTCTTGATCAGCATGTATGACTCCGCGGTATCTATAACCCGTTCTTTTGTTGCGAGTTCCCCTCTGGCCATCCGGCGCAAGACGGAAGGAGCCCTTCCCGCGCGCAAGTGTTCTGATGAACAGATGCCAAGAAAGATACATCTTTCGTACGGAAAATTGCGGCAGATGGATGCAGATGCCGCGCAGATTCCGGGGTCCGCGCCGGCGCCCGGACCGCCGGGCCTCAATCTGGCCCTAATTTGCAGTGGCTATTCGATTTTATTTGTATAAAATCGTCTCCATGCCGCTGAGACCACGAGAAGCCGCCACCCGGCTGGGGATCAGCTACCCCACGCTGAAGAAATGGATCTACACGGGAAAGATCCGAACCGTAACCACACCCGGCGGGCACCATCGCATACCTGATTCCGAGCTGGAGAGATTCATCCCCAAAAGCGAGGTCAAGTCCGGGCCGCAGGGCCGGCGCAACTTCCGCAAGATCAGCGGGCGAAACCAGCTTGTGGGACGAGTATTGGAGATCAAGGTGGACGGCCTGATGGCCCAGGTGCGGCTGTCCATTGCGGGACAGATCATCACCAGCATCATCACGGCGGACGCCATCTCCGAGATGGGTCTGAAGAAAGGCGACATCGCCGCCGCGCTAATCAAGTCCACGGAGGTGATGATTGTCCGTCCGTAAACTGCTGCTGGGCTGGTTGTTGCTTTCCATGACCGCGATGGCCCAGCAACTCAGCGTTGCCGCGGCCGCCGACCTTGGACCTGCCCTCAAGAAGCTGATCCCGGCCTTCGAAAAGCAGACGGGAGTGCGGACGAAAGTGGCCCTTGGCTCATCGGGAAATTTCTTTGCCCAGATCCAGAACGGCGCTCCGTTCGATGTTTTCCTTTCCGCCGACCGCAGCTATCCGGAAAAACTGGCGCAAGCCGGGAAAGCGGAGCGAGACACCCTGACCATCTATGCCCGGGGCATTCTGGTGATCTGGTGGGGGAACAATGTGCCGCTGCATCTTCAGGCGGACAAGTCGCGGGTGCTGAGCGGCGATCTCAAGGGGCTTGCCGGGCCGGCGGTGCGCAGGATTGCCATTGCCAATCCCGAGCACGCGCCCTACGGGAGGGCAGCCGAGGCCGTGCTGCGGCACTACGGAATTTACGAACAGCTCAAAGCCCGGCTGGTGCTGGGCGAAAACGTGGGCCAGGCGGCGCAGTTCGCGGAATCAGGCAATGCCGAGGTCGCATTGATTCCCTGGTCGCTGGCGCTGACTCCGGCCATGCAGGAAAGAGGAAAGTTCCTTTTTCTGCCGGAGAGTCTCTATCAACTCGATCAGGCCGGAGTGGTGCCCTCATCATCGCAGCACAAGAGCGATGCGAACAAATTCCTGCAATTTCTGCACTCCGCCGCCGCAGAAGAGATCTTCGCCAGTTCCGGCTTTGGAGCGCCGGCGAAATGAACTGGCAGGCTTTTGTCCTCACAGCGAAGCTGGCCTCGCTTACTTCACTCATCCTGCTGCTGGCGGGAGTGCCCATTGCGTTGTGGGTGGCATTCTCACAGCGGCGCTGGAAATTTCTTATGGAGGCCATCGTCGGCATGCCGCTGGTGCTGCCGCCCACCGTGCTGGGTTTTTATCTGCTCGTGGCCTTCGGATCCAATACGGCGCTGGGCCGCTGGTACCAGGGACTGACCGGGAGCACACTGGCATTCACCTTCAGCGGTCTGGTGGCGGCTTCCGTCCTTTACAGTCTCCCTTTCGCCGTGCATCCCATGGTGGCCGGATTTCGCGGAGTGGACGCAAAACTGATAGACGCGGCGCGCACGCTCGGGGTGGAAAAAGGCAAGATTTACCGCAGCATTGTGCTGCCACTGGCATGGCCCGGGCTGCTCACTGGAATGGTGCTGAGCTTTGCCCACACGGTGGGCGAGTTTGGCGTGGTGCTGATGGTGGGCGGCAATATTCCGGGCGCTACACGCACGCTTTCCATTGATATTTACGATCAGGTGCAGGACCTGAATTACGCGTCCGCGAACCAGACCGCGCTGGTGCTGCTGCTGTTTTCCTACGGCCTGCTCTGCCTGGTGTATCTGCTGAACCAGCGCAACCTGCTCTGGAGCAGCCGGTGAGCGCCTTGCGGGTTTCCCTGAAAAAGCAGTTTTCCACCGGGAAGCTGCGGAAATTTGCCATTGATATTGATGTGTCGGTGCCTTCCGGCGTGACGGTGATCTTTGGCCCTTCAGGATCGGGCAAGACCACGATCCTGCAATGCATCGCCGGCCTGATGACTCCCGAATCGGGCGCGATCGTGATCGGAGAGGAAACCGTTTTCGACTCGGCGCGCAGGATCAACCTTCCGCCGCAGCAGCGCCGCTTCGGCTACGTCTTTCAAGACCTGGCTTTGTTCCCGCACATGACCGCGGCGGAGAACATTGCCTTTGGTATCCGCAGCAACGGCGCGGAGAAAGCAAACACCCTGCGCGAGGCCATGGAGCGCTTCCGCATCGCGCACGTTGCCGGCCACCGGCCCGGGGAGATTTCCGGCGGCGAGCGGCAACGGGTGGCCCTGGCGCGGGCGCTGGCAACTCATCCGCGGCTTCTTTTGCTGGACGAACCATTTTCGGCGCTCGATGACGAGCTGAAGATCGAAATCATGGCGGACCTGAAAGACTGGCTGGGACGGCAGAACATTCCCGCGCTGTTCGTGACCCACGATCGCGCGGAAGCCGCCGCCCTGGGCGACAGGATGCTGATTCTGCGCGAAGGGAAAATTTCAGGCGAAGAGAAGATCGCTCCCGCAGACATACGCCACCAAAACAGCAGTCAGTGAGGCGCGCCGTCGTCAGCCGGCGGGAAAGCCAACAAACACCGGCTCGGGATGCAGGGTGACGCCCCAGAGGTCGAAGACCTTCTTCTGAATTGCATCCTTCAGCGCGAGGATGTCCCGCGCGGCAGCGCCGCCGCGGTTTACGATGGCCAGCGCATGCTTGCGCGAAATTCCCACCGGCCCAAGCGCGAAGCCTTTATGAAAGCCGGACTGCTCCACCAGCCAGGCGGCCGAGAGCTTTACCTTGCCATCTTCCTCCTGCGGCGCCGGGAAGCGGGGCAATGGTTTGTCAGGCACGCGTTGCCGGGCCAGCGCTTCGATTCGCCCGGCTTCGTCCTCACTGACCAGCGGATTCTTGAAGAACGATCCGGCGCTGCGGCAATCTTCGTCGCCGGGAACGATCAGCATGGCTTTGCTCTGGCGGACCTGGCGGACGGCGTCGCGCACCTGCTGAAGCGTTGGACTGTGCGGGCCCCGGGCGAAGAAATTCCTGAGGTCGGCGTACTCGAGCGCCGGCGGTCCATTACGCTTCAGCCGGTAGCCGACTTCGAGCACGATGTACTTGTCACGGTGGGTCGTATTGAAAATGCTGCGGCGGTAAGCGAAGCCGCAGTCACTGTTGCGCAGCACGCTGATTTTGCCGCCGGGAAGCTCCAGAACGCGCACGCAGGTGATGGTCTGCGAGACCTCCTGCCCGTAAGCGCCGACGTTCTGCACCGGGGTTCCGCCCACGGTGCCGGGAATACCGCTGAGGCACTCGATGCCGGCGCAATTCCTGCTCACGGCCTGGGCAACGAAGGCGTCCCAGCCTTCACCCGCACCGGCGTAAAAAACGGTATTGCCGCCCTCGCCTTCAAATTCAATCCCCGGCAGAGCGACCTTCAGGACCAGGCCGGGCCAGCCCTCGTCGGCCACGACCAGGTTACTGCCGCCGCCGAGAACAAAGAGCGGCAAACGGCGGTCAGCGGCAAAGCCCAGGGCGTCAGTTACCTGGGACTCACTGCGCGCCTCGACAAAATAGCGCGCCGGGCCGCCCACTTGAAGAGTGGTGAAAGGAGCTAGAAGGATGTTCTCCTGGAGGTTCAAGCGTGGCATCAAGACTACAGCAGAGATTGAGAATCGGGGAATGATTTTTCCCTGTTAGAATGTCCTTTAACGACCCATCGGGAGGAAATGAATGTATCCAGAGATGATGATTGCGCCCATGCGCGAAGAACTGACCTCAGCAGGTATCCAGGAGACGCGCACGGCCGCTGACGTGGACAACGCGGTAAAGCAGAAGGGGACGACCATGATCGTGGTGAATTCGGTGTGCGGGTGCGCCGCAGGCCGCATGCGCCCCGGCGTCCGCGCCGCCCTGCAGAGCCCTGTGCGCCCGGACCGCATTGTGACGGTGTTCGCCGGCCAGGACCGCGAAGCCACAGACAAGGCGCGCAGCTACTTCACCGGGTTCCCGCCATCATCGCCTTCCATCGGCATTCTGCGCGACGGCCAACTGGTGTACATGATGCAGCGCAGCGACATCGAAATGAGCACGCCGGAGATGATCGCGTCGGCGCTGGCCAAGGCATTTGAGAAGCATTGCGCGAAGGTGGCCGCGCAGTAGCCATCAGTTCAAATTTCCGAATGATAAAAGGGAGCCCGGGCCGGCTCCCTTTTACTTTGAAGCGGTGGCATTCAATTCATGGCCCGCGCGCACGTACACCATTTCCCTGATCAGCCGCTGCCACGCGGCGCTCAGAGCGCTGCCCACCATTACCAGGGCAACGCAGAGGCCCACCCACATGCCGACAGCGCCCA
>DATIWA010000511.1:0-3917 GCA_035465515.1 Candidatus Limnocylindrales bacterium
CTGAGGGTTTTATGCAGATTCAAAACACCATGTCCAGGGTCCTGGCAGCCACGCTTTCGCTGGGGCTTGCGATTTCGCCGCAGTTATTTGCCCAGCAGGCGCAGACTCCTCAGCCGGCCCAGGCGCCGCAGCAGGCGCAGACTCCGGCCCCCGCGCAGCAGCCGCAACAAGGCGCTCAGCCGGCGCCGGACGCGACACAGCCTTCAACGGCCCCGGAGCAGACCCAGCAAACGCCCGCGACCGGGACAACCGTGAACCCTTCACAAGGGCCCCTGCAGCCTGTCACCACGTATCCCGATGCGTCGGGAGCGCAGCAGCAGGAGCCGTCGAATGACCAGACCGCGACGGTGCCGGAAGCCCCTAAGCCCAAAAAACAGCGGACAGAACCGGCGGGCGCTGCCACGGCAGAGCGCGTGCCCACGGCGGGCGGCACGGCGGCCAAACCCGCAGGCACCGCTATTGCGCCGGCCAAGCAGCACCAGACACGTTCACTGCTGATCAAGATCGGGGCCATCGCCGCCGCAGGCGCGGCGCTGGGCGCTGTATTCGCGCTCAGCCGCGGCACGTCATCCACGCCCCCGGGCTCCACCGCTCCGGGCGCGGTACCCAGATAGAACAAAGGAGCCGCTCAGCAATGCATGGCGCTGTATCCAGGAAACCACTGCTTATCAGCTTCTCCGGGCTGGACGGCTCAGGCAAGTCCACCCAGATTGAGAACCTGCGTTCGGCGCTGCACGCCGCCGGCATCAACACGCAACTGCTTGCCTTCTGGGACAACGTGGTCGTCGGCGTGAAATATCGTGAGGGCTTCGTCCACAAGGTATATAAGAGCGAGCGAGGCATTGGAGCGCCGGGGAAGCCGGTGAACCGGCGCGATAAGAATATGCGGGGCTGGCATCTGACTTTTGCCCGCCATTTTCTCTACCTGGTGGACGCAATCAACCTGCGCCGCGTGGTCGCCCGCGCCGCGCGGTCGCAAGCGGCGGGCAGCGGCCCCGGCGTGATTATCCTTGACCGCTACATCTATGACGAACTCTCGAATCTTAACCTGCGAAATCCACTAACGCGCGCATTCGTCAGGACCGTGCAGCGGCTGGTTCCCAAACCGGACATCGCCTACCTGCTCGACGCCGACCCTGAAGCCGCCCATGCCCGCAAGCCGGAATACCCGGTGGAATTCATGAGAAAGTGCCGCCGGGCATACTTTGATCTGGCCATGCTGCGGGGAAATATGAACGCCATACCCGCGCTGGAACTGCCGGAAGCAAAGCTGGCAGTACTCAAAGCCGCGGAACAAAAGCTGGCGACGAGGGGTCGCGCGGTGGACCTGGTATCGGGGAGTTTGTCCGCCGCGTAGCTTATGAAATTCCTGCGCCCGCCGCAGGCCGGCCAGACACCCACAATTTTCACAAAAAACCTACGGTTTTTTTACCGCCACCGGAGGCGACAGCAGCTGCTCAAGCGGCACGAACTCGGTGGGGTAAATCCCTGTGTAGCAGGACGTGCAGTACGTGGTCTTCTCTCCTTCGGCGCAGGCTTCGCGCAGCCCGCTCAGGGAAAGGTAGGAAAGGCTGTCCGCTCCGATATAGTCGCGGATTTCCTCCACCGTTTTGTTTGCCGCTATGAGCTGGTTCTTGGAAGGCGTGTCCACACCGTAATAGCAGGGGGAAACCGTCGGAGGACAGGAAATGCGAACATGCACCTCTTTGGCGCCTGCATCGCGAACCATGCGCACGATTTTCCGGCTGGTGGTGCCGCGCACAATGGAATCATCAATCAGCACCACGCGGTTGCCGGCAAGCAGGCTGCGCACCGGGTTCAGTTTCAGCTTTACGCCAAAATCCCTGACCCGCTGTTCCGGCTCGATAAAAGTACGGCCGACGTAATGATTGCGGATCAACCCGAAGCGAAACGGCAGCCCGGATTCAGCCGCGAATCCCAGCGCGGCGGTCACGCCGGAATCAGGCACCGGCACCACCACGTCAGCCTCCACCGGCGATTCCTTTGCCAACTGGCGCCCCATGGCCTCCCGGCTGGCCTGCACGGGCCGTCCGAATACGCTGCTGTCGGGACGCGAAAAATACACGTGCTCAAAGATGCAGCTTGATTGCTTCATCTCCGCCGCAAAGAAACGCGAGTAGATGCCTTCCGGCCCCACCACCACCATTTCTCCCGGCTTCACGTCGCGCTCATATACCGCGCCGATCAGGTCAAACGCGCAGGTCTCCGAGGCAAACACAATGGTGTCGCGCTCGGAGCCGCCGCCGTTATGAATGCGCCCCATGGAGAGCGGGCGGAACCCGCGCGGATCGCGCACGGCGAAGACGCGGTCGCGCGTCATCATCACCAGCGAAAATGCGCCCTCAATGCGGCGCAGCGCGTCGCACACCGCTTCCGGCAGCGTCTGCTCCCTGGATTGCGCGATCAGGTGAACAATGACTTCAGTATCGCTTGTGGTCTGAAAAATGGAGCCTTGCGCTTCCAGCCGGCTGCGGATCTCCCAGGCATTCACCAGGTTGCCGTTGTGCGCCAGCGCGATCATTCCTTTGTTGCAGTCCACCATGATGGGTTGCGCGTTAAGCACGGCGGAATCGCCGGCGGTGGAATAGCGGGTGTGTCCGATAGCGATGGCCCCCGGCAGATGGCTCAGCGCCTCTTCGGTGAAAATGTCGGCCACCAGGCCCATGGACTTGTGCATGTGCAGGCGCGCGCCGTCCGACGAGACAATACCCGCCGACTCCTGGCCGCGATGCTGGAGCTGATGCAGGCCGAGATAGGCAAGAGTCGCGGCTTCGGCGTGCGTATGTACGGCAACCACCCCGCACTCGTCTTTAAATTTGTCGCTTCGCTCCAAACCGCTCACCGGTTTTTCTCCTGTTAGGTTCGTCCTGCACTCGTCACAGGCTGCTCGCCACGCAAGCCGGGCTCGCAGCCGAAAATTCAGAACTTCTTGTCGCTTCGCCAAACCGCTCACCGGTTTTTCTCCGGTTGGGTTCATCCTGCACTCGTCACAGGCTGCTCGCCGCGCCAGCCGGGCTCGCAGCCGAAAATTCAGAACTTCTTGTCGCTTCGCTCCAAACTTGAGCCGTTAGCGGCGTCTGAGACTGCTGCCAAAATCCTGAGCGCACCGGACCGGATCTCTACTGTCTTGCCAGGTTCGACCTCTCCGCAGCCTTTCGCTGGTGGCTCGCAGCCAGCAGCTCCCTTGCTTAGCTCTTCTGCAGCGTCTCCGGAACCAGGTGCTCCGGCGCTTCGGCGTGCAGCGCCTGGGGCAGCGCCGTATCCCAGATTTGCCTCAATTCCGACACCGCTGCGCTGACAGCCAAGCGCCCGTCAATTTTGATCTGCAGCTTTTCTGGAACTGTGCGTCCGAGCCGGTCCGCTTTCAAACCCCATTGTATCGCTGTTCTTTTGATGTTCTCCGCCTTTTTGGGGTCGCAGCTAATCAGCACCCGGGACGCATCCTCAGCAAACAAAAGGGCTTCCGCAAATGAGCCGCTGCCGCCAAGGTCAATTTCCGCGCCCATGCCGGCCGGGAACCCGGCCTCCGCCAGGGCCACCGCCAGTCCGCCCTCGGCGATATCGTGCGCGGACTCGATCTCATGGTTGCGGACCAGTTCGCGCAGGCACTTCTGGAGGGCGGCTTCCTGCTTGAGGTCCAGCGCCGGCGGGAAGCCCCAGATTTCGCCCAGCACCTCTTTGGCGTACTCTGACGATCCCAACTCCGCTTCGGCACGCGCCGAATCCATGGCCGCGCCAGCACTCAGCACAAAGACCTCCCGCTCCGGCCCGCGGAAATGAAACGTCATGGCGTCATCCACGTTCTCCAGAATTCCCACCACTCCAACCACCGGAGTGGGATAGATGCCTTCGCCCAGGGTTTCGTTATACAGGCTGACGTTGCCGCCGGTGATGGG
>DATIWA010000512.1:0-4099 GCA_035465515.1 Candidatus Limnocylindrales bacterium
CGCCTCTGCGCTGATTTCTCAGGCGGGCCGAACTCTGTTCCCGATTCCAGCAACCATCCAGCCTGTCCCGGTTCCAGCCCATGCTGTTTCAGGACTGAAAATGCCGGCTGCTGAATGATGAAGCGCTAGTAAGGAATCATCCTCGAGACCTTGGCGTGATCGGCATCGCTTACCAGGGTGCTGCCACCCAGTTGCCGTTTCCGCTTGGTGTCCTTCGAGGTAAGGATATGGCGCTTAAAAGCCTTGGCCCGCTTGATCTTGCCGGTGGCGGTCTTCTTAAACCGCTTGGCTGCGCCCTTGTGTGTTTTCAGTTTAGGCATAAATATCCAACCGTACGCCGTGCTGCTCACGCGCACGAAAATCTAAAAATGCTCAGGACCCGGTTTGCGTGCCGCCCACGGCCTGCTCCTGCGGCTTGTGTTCCGGCTTCTTTGCGCCCGGTATCTGCTTGGGGGGCGCCAGGATCACATGCATGGTATTGCCTTCCATGCGCGGCCTGAACTCCACGATCCCCTTGTCGCCCACTTCCTTCACCAGACGGTCGAGCACTTCCCGGCCCAGGTTCTGGTGGGCCATTTCACGGCCGCGAAAGCGCAAACTGGCTTTCACCTTGTCGCCTTCGCCCAAAAAGCGCAGGACGTGGTTGCGCTTGGTCACGTAGTCATGCTCGTCCACGTTGACGCTGAACTTTACTTCCTTCAGGACGATCTGCTTCTGCTTCTTTTTCGCCGCCCGTTCCTTCTTTTCCTGCTCGTAGAGGAACTTCCCATAATCCATGATGCGGCACACAGGCGGCGCCGCATTGGGAGAGATCTCCACCAGGTCAAGGTTCTGCTCACGGGCTTTTTTCAGCGCATCGAAAGGGGTCAAGATGCCGAGTTGATTCCCATCTGCATCAATCACGCGGATTTCCCGCGCGCGGATGCGCTCATTCATGCGAATAAAACGCTTATCTATGCAATCCTCCTGTGCCCATTCGGAAGAATGGGAGGCAAAAACGTCCCTTCCAGTTGTGTACTGAGGGGATGCTGCGCAGCCTGCACGCAGCAGTGAAAAGTATAGCATGGCGGCGGCTACGCCTGACAGTTCAGTCCCACGGCTGCGCCGTATGCCAGACAAGCACGCCCGCAAGATACAGCCATCCCCTGGCGGAGCCGAATGCGCAGGCGGCCCAGGGATGAAAGATTCCGGGCGGGCATGACGAGTCCCCGGCAGGAAATTAGCTTGAAGGCTCCCGCAAGAAACCCGGCGCAATATCATGAGACGGCTTGGGCGAGCAATCCGCCATGCTCCAGGCCCTCGATATCAACTTTGATGAATTGGTTGGCAGGATGGACGCCGCGCACTCTGGTCTCGAGATAATTGTCGCTGAGGGCCTCGGTCCAGCCCTCGCCGCCGGATTGCAGTGTAATCACATCCAGTTTCCGCCCGATGAAGCTCTGGCGGAATTCGCGGTTCTTCCCGGCTGCCAGGTCGCGCAGAATCCGGTTGCGCTCGCGCGCCGTGTTCGGCGAGACCTGATCGGGCATCGCCGCGGAAGCGGTTCCCGGCCGCGATGAATATGTGAACACGTGCAGGTAGGTAAACGGCAGGCGCTCGATAAAGCTGCGGCTTTCCTCGAAGAGCTCGCCGGTTTCGCCCGGGAAGCCGACCATGACATCGGCGCCGATGGCCGCATCGGGCATGGCTTCGCGGATTTTGCGTATCTTTTCCGCGTAATGCCACGGGCGGTATCTGCGGTGCATGAGGCGCAGAATGCGGTCACTGCCGGACTGCAGGGGCACGTGAGCATGCCTGGCAATGCGCGGCGATCCGGCCACCAGGGAAATGAGTTCGTCGCTCCAATCCATCGGCTCCACCGAACTTATGCGTATCCTGGCGATATCGGTGTGCTCCAGCAGGGCGCGCAGAAGCTGGGCGAAGCGCTGCTGAGGGGTGAAGTCGCGCCCCCAGCGCCCGAGATTGATGCCGCTCAAGACGATCTCGCGGTAGCCGGAAGCCGCCAGCGCATTGGCCTGGTCAATCACCCGCTCCAGATTCATGGAACGGCTCTGGCCGCGCACGCTGGGAATGATGCAGAAAGAGCAACGGTTGTCGCAGCCATCCTGCACTTTCAGGTTGGGCCGGGTGCGGGCGCCTATCTCTCCGGTCGGGAAGACCGGGGCGGCGATCAATTCGGTATGAGCAAAAATATCGCCCACTACGGTGAATGCAGGGGCGGAAAGCGACACTCTTTCCAGGGGGAGAAAATTTCCGGATGAGCGGTCCGCGGCCAGATCAGCCAGCTCATGTTTATGAGAATTGCCGATGACCAGAGTCACGCCGGGCAAAGCAGCCACCTCTTCGGGAGCGCGTTGCGCGTAACAGCCGGTCACCAGAATTTTTACCGCGGGATTCTCCCGGTGCGCCCGCCGGATGGCCGCGCGCGCATCATGGTCCGCAGCCGCGGTGACGGTACAGGTATTGAAAATTACGATATCAGCGTGGGCAGCCGATTCGGTCGCGTCGAGTCCTTTCTGCCGGAGCTGCTGTTCGATGGCGGCGCCGTCAGCCTGCGTGGCGCGGCAGCCAAAATTCTGGAGAAAATACGAAGGCACAGGGTTATTATAGACATTCGACCGTCGGCCCATGGATCCGGCGGCAACTCACAACCTTACGGGTTGCATGCCGCATCTCAATAGCGCCGTACAAGCATTTCTCCCTGGAGCGTCTCATGAAACGCCGCATTCTTCTTGTTGATGACGAGTTGGCCATTCTCCTCACTTTGAAAGCCATCCTTGAGATCCACGGGTTCGATGTTGAAACCGCAGCGTCCGCGAAGGAAGCCATCTCCAAGCTGAAAGCGGCCAGCTATCACATGGTGATCACGGACATGAAAATGGAGCATGACCGGGCGGGGTATGACGTGATCCGCGCCGCCAACAAGACAGACTACGATCCCGCAGTGGCCATTCTGACCGCGTATCCCCTTCTGGGGAGCGACTGGAAGAATGAAGGCGCGCAATCCATGCTGGTCAAGCCCATGAATACGGACGATCTATTGCGGCAGATCGAAGCCCTGCTGGTGCAGCATGAGGACCAGAAGCAGCATCGGACCGGGAAAAGCGCCGGCCACAGGAACCCCAAAAGCCAGGCAATGAAGAAGCCGGCCTAGCCCTTTCGCCGGTAGGGCGGAGCGGACACACCTCACCCGCTCCATTATTCAAACGCAAACTTCAGAGAATGGCGCTCAGGCGGAGGCAGCGGTTGTCTTGCGCTGCTGGAAGCACTCCCGGCAAAAGACCGGCCGTCCCTGCGTGGGCTTAAATGGAACCGTGGTTTCACGCTGGCACCCGGAACAAATTGCCCTGGTTTCCACCCGCTGTGTACTGCCCCCGTTCTGGGGAAGACCGAGCGCCTGGGCGCGCTTGCCTTTGCAGCCTTTACAGCGTTTGGGCTCGTTTTTGAATTGTTTATCGTGGAAGAAGAGTTGTTCGCCAGCCGTGAAAATGAAGTCGCCGCCGCAATCCACGCATTTGAGAACCTTGTCCTGGAACTCCATTGAGAGTGCCCCCTTTCCAGATCATTCCAAGACCATGGGAAAAAGCACACTTTATCCGTCGCGATCCTGGAACGATACCTACCACGGGTTCGGCCCTGCGCGATTTCGGAGCAATCGCGCTCTACTGCTTTAAAACTGCGGACAGCTCTTATAAATCAAAGATTGCGACTTCTTCATTTGGGTTCCGGGCCGCCAAACTCATGAGCGGCCCGGAGATGTTTCAATCCTGCTCTTTGCGGGCTTTTTTGCGATTACGTTTGCGCGCCAGAGCTTCTTTCACCCGTTTTTTTTCACCGGGCTTCAAGTAAAACGAATGTCGCTTTACTTCCTTAATAATGTCTTGCTGTTGGACCTTTCGTTTGAAGCGGCGCAAGGCGTTTTCCAGAGGTTCGCCTTCCTGCAACCGGACTTCAGCCAATAAGCTGCACCTCCCAACCTTCCAGTTGGACTTCCTGAGTTTTGCAGCGTCTTGTGAGCAAGTCAAGGGGGAAGTTAACAAAAATTGACAGCAAAAGGTATATTTTTCTTAAGCTTGTCTTATTTTGCGATCCGCGAAAA
>DATIWA010000513.1:0-2956 GCA_035465515.1 Candidatus Limnocylindrales bacterium
GTGCAGACCAAGGAAGAAGGCGGGCGGCATACGCCGTTCTTCAAGGGGTATCGTCCGCAGTTTTATTTCCGCACGACGGACGTGACGGGAGTGGCGGAGCTGCCGGCGGGGACCGAGATGGTGATGCCGGGCGACAACGTGGCGCTGACCATCGAGTTGATCACGCCGGTGGCCATGGAAAAGGGGCTGCGCTTCGCCATCCGCGAAGGCGGACGGACGGTGGGCGCGGGAACCATCAGCGAGATCATTCAGTAAGGCGAATCGGATGATTGAGCAGGCTGGTAATCGGGTCATTTGAGACCCGAAAAGTGCAAAACGGCAACCACCACAGGCTTTCGTGGGGTTTGACCAGAAGTTCTTTGAGGACAAACGAGTGATTGGCAAAGAAAGAATTCGCATACGACTCAAGGCGTACGACTATCGCATCCTCGACCAGTCGACGGGCGAGATCGTCGAGACGGCCAAGCGCACCGGAGCGCAGATTGCGGGACCGATTCCGCTGCCCACGGTGAAAAACAAATATTGCGTGCTGCGTTCCCCTCACGTGGACAAGAAGTCGCGCGAGGCATTTGAGATCCGCACGCACAAGCGACTGATTGACATCCTGGAGCCGACGCAGAACACGGTGGACGCGCTGATGAAGCTGGACCTGCCGGCAGGCGTGGATGTGGAGATCAAGGCGTTCGGGAAAGAACACAAGTAAACAGCGCTGAGCCGTCCGCACCCTGGCAAGAGTGGCGGCTGAGCAAACCTACAGTTCCCGGGTGCCGTAGGCGGCGCGGGAATGATGAGGAGAGAAAAAGCAAATGGTCAACGGAATTCTCGGCAGAAAAATCGGCATGACCCAGGTCTTTGACGACCAGGGCAACGTGCATCCGGTCACGGTGATCCAGGCCGGGCCCTGCGTGATCACGCAGATCAAGCGCGCGAACAAAGACGGCTATGAGGCGGCGCAGATCGGGCTGGTGGAGTTCGTCAAGGGCAAGAACATCAGCAAGGCCATGCAGGGTCACTTCGGCAAGCACAACCTGCCGCCGGTCAAGTTCATGAGGGAAGTCGCTCTGGAGGCGGCGGACGGCGCCAAGGTGGAACAACCCGCGGAAGGCGGCGGAAACGGCGCAGCCAAAGTCGGCGACAAGGTCCTGGTGGACATCTTCAGCGGGGAGCGTTACGTGGACGTGGTAGGCGTGAGCAAGGGACGCGGCTTTGCGGGCGTCGTGCGGCGGCACCATTTCGGCGGCGGGCCGGCGGCCCACGGGCACATGTTCCAGGTGCAGGGGTCAATCGGCGCGTCATCGTTTCCGTCGCGCACCTTTCCCGGGCAGCGCATGTCCGGACACATGGGCGTGGACCAGGTGACGGTGCGGAACCTGAAGATTCGCGGCATCGACACGGACGACAACCTGTTGCTGGTGGAAGGCGCGGTGCCGGGACACAGGGACGGTTATGTGGTGGTGCTGAAGGCCAAGAATCCGCCGCGCGAGCGCCGCGGATTCGCTGGAGCAACCACGCTTGATCCTCTGAAGGCAGCCAAGAAGGCGGCGGCCGGCAAGGGCAAGAAGTAATCAAGGGGCGCGGCGAGGCGCCCGACAACTCAAGCTAGCAGCAAGCGGCTAGCGGCTAAGAGCTGAATATGGCAAGCATCAATGTAGTGGATCTGAAGGGCAAAAAAGTCGGCACGCTGGAACTGGCGGACGAGGTCTTCGGCGGCATCAATGAAGATCTGCTGTGGGAAGCGGTGAGGCACTACCGCGCCGCACAGCGGGCCGGCACGCATGCCACCAAGAACAAGAAGCTGGTTTCGGGATCGGGCAAGAAGCTCTGGCGGCAGAAGGGCACGGGACGGGCCCGCGTGGGCTCCATCCGTTCACCCCTGTGGCGCCACGGCGGCACGGTCCATGGACCGCAGCCCCGTTCCTATGATTACCAGTTTCCGCGCAAGAAACTGCTGGGCGCGCTGCGCTCGGCGCTGGCGGCCAAGCTGGCGGACGGCAAACTGACGGTGGTCGAAGACTTTGAACTGGACGAGATCGCGAGCAAGGCATTGCGCGCGGCGCTCACGGCGCTGGGCGCGGCCAAGACCGCGCTGCTGGTGGATGGCGCGAAGGAGAACCGCAACCTGATGCTCAGCGCGCGCAACCTGCCCGGGGTGGAGTTGCTGCCCGGCAGCCAGGTGCATCCGTATCACCTGCTGCGGTATGAGACGGCGATCTTTTCCCGCCCGGCGCTGGAAAAGCTGCAGAGTTCGCTGAAGGCCTCGGCGCCCAGGCGGAAAGCGGAGGTCGCGTAATGAAATCGGCATACCAGATCATTCGCAAGCCGGTAATCACGGAAAAAGGCCTGGGCGTGAAGGAAAACCAGGGCACGCTGGTGTTCGAAGTCGCCGCGAAGGCGACCAAGACGGAAGTAAAAGAGGCGGTGCAGAAGGTTTTCAAGGTCAAGGTTGATTCGGTGCGCACGGCCAACTTCCAGGGGAAGGAGCGGCGCCGCGGGAAATTTGCCGGCTACCGCCCGGACTGGAAAAAGGCGTACGTGAAGCTGAAGGCCGGCGAAAAGATGCCGGAATACGCTCAAAATCTTTAGTTTTGGGTGAACCGCTTGAGAGCGCGTCACATGCGCAGAACGTGAAGGCCTCTCAGCCGCGCGATTTGGCGAAGGAAGTGCCAGAACGCTTTATGGGAACAAAGAAGAGCGATTAGCTTCGAGAACAAAGCTAAGAGCCAAGGCCAAGAGCCAAAGGCTGGTTTGAACATGGGCATTAAAACATACAGACCGATTACGCCGTCACTGCGGTTCAAGACCACGCTGACGAACGACGAACTGACGACGGACAAGCCGCACAAGGCGCTGACCAAGATCAAGGTGCGCACCGGCGGACGCCGCAATTCAGGCGACATCACGATCTGGCACCGCGGCGGCGGGCACAAGCGGAAGCTGCGCGCGATTGACTTCAAGC